>DRLW01000335.1 GCA_011375275.1 Bacteroidota bacterium | reverse complement strand
GCCCAGATGCCAGCGCCCCATGCCACCGACGCCGATGACCGCCTTGGTCAGCTCATCGCTCGGAGCCAGCACCCCAGCACCGCCGAGAACCCGGCGCGGCACGATGCTGAAAGCCAGAGCCGCAGCGGTTTTTTGGATGAAATTACGACGATTCATTTTATTCTTTACCTTAACTTCCTCTCGCAGCACCGCTCCAGCGGTGCTGCGCCCTGCTTCGGCGCTCCCGCGCCGGTGGTATTCCTGCAGATGTCCGCTACTCCCCCGCCGCGGGAGCGGCTAAAACTGCGTTCCACCGCAGGAGCGGTGGAACGAGAGGGTACATCTCCTCACTGAAACAAAGTGACCTTGATCAGTCCTTCCATTCCCGAATAGTCCCGCGCGCTGGAATAGCGCCAGTGGGTAGGGTCATCCACGTAACCCCGCTTCACAGGGTTATTATGCATGTAAGTCAATTTCTGCAGCATCATTTTTTTCGACAAGATGACTTTGGGGTGCGAGCCTTGTTGCCATAGTTGATATGTCCGGTCCCTTCGATGCTTCAGCTTGTTTTCCTTCAATTGCCGTAACAGATTTTTTGCTTTTTTCTCTTTTAACGAGTCTATGATTTGCTTCGCAGTGTACGATCGAAACGCAGCTATTTCTTTGCGCAAGTTTGTCGGTGAAGAAGCGATGAGGTGGAGGTGGTTCTCCATGATGACGTAACCGAAAATGATGAGCCGCTCCTCTTGCTGCAGGTATTCCCAGCATTTGTAAATTTTGCTGACCATGGCCGGATTGGCAAAAATCGGTAGCCAGTTAACGACGGTACAGGTGAAAAAATGTGGTCGTTTCTGGTCGAATATTTTATAACGATCTCTCCCCATGGTTTCCCCTTTGTTTTTGTTCTCTTCACTCGCTGCACCGCTCCTGCGGTGCAGCGCACTGCTTCGGCGCTCCCGCGCCCAGGGTACTTTTGCAGATATCCGCTACTCCCCCGCCGCGGGAGCGGCTAAAACTGCGTTCCACCGCGGGAGCGGTGGAACGAGAGGAGGTGGGTCAGAGCACGACCACCCGGCCGGTGCGCACGGACTCATCCGCTGCGAGGACGATACGCAGGCTGTTGACCGCATCCTCGAGGTGGTCGCGCAGGTCCAGGTCATCACGGATAGCGCGCAGGAAAAATTGCTGCTCTCGGTTGCACAAGTCCTGATGGCCCGGCTCGTCCTGCATATCGATCACCTCGTCTCTGTGCATAAAATCGCCGGCAGCGTTCAAATCCGCGTGGTGCACGCGCAGTGCACTGGTGCGCGTATGTGCATCGATATCAGCAGAGTCTGTTCCCGCGTCTGTGCCCGGCTCGATAATACTGACGCTGCCCTTTGGCCCGATGACATCTTTGACAAAATAAGCGGTTTCGCTCATCATCGGACCCCAGCCGGCCTCATACCAGCCTACCGAACCATCAGCAAAAACCACCTGCAGTTGGCCGTAGTTGTACATGCTCTCAGCGATTTCCCCACTGAGACGGGCGCCGATAGCCTGCACCCGTACCGGTTTGCTGCGGGTCATCTGGCACATGACATCGACGTAGTGTACGCCGCAATCGACGATGGGCGACATGCTCTGCATGAGCTGTTTGTGCGTCTGCCATTCGCCTGCCCGGCTCTGCTGGTTGAGATTCATGCGCATCACCAGAGGCTTGCCCAGGGTGCGCGCCAGTTGGATGAAACGCTCCCACGCCGGATGGTGGCGCAGGATGTAGCCGACAACGAGTTTGCGGTTTTTCTCCCCGGCCAGAGCAACCAGCTCTTCTGCCTCAGCAACGGTTTCGGCCAGCGGTTTTTCCGCGAAAACGTGCAAGCCATGCAGCAGCGCCTGTTTGATGAGACTGTAATGGCTGTCCGGCCAGGTGCACACGGCCACGGCCTCGGCAGGAACAGTATCGAGAGCAGCATCGAAACTGTCGAACTCGGCGACTCCGCCCAGTTCGCGGGCCAGGGGCGAGCGCCGCGTACTGCCCGGCGCCACCAGCGCAGCCAGCTCAAAACCGGGCAGGGCATGATAAGCGCGTGCGTGCGATGCGCCCATGTTGCCGCATCCGAGTACGATCACCCGCACCGTGGTTTTGTTCGCTGCCATCGCTCAACTCCCCATCAGTTCGGGTTCCCAGCCGGGTCGCCAGACATCTGTGAGGTAACGGTTGGCCTCAGGCATGTTGGTAAACTCGCCTTTTTCACCATCATAGAGCAGCCTGCGGTTTTTACTCTGCAGCCGGATCGCCACATTGCCGAGCAGCATGGTTTCTGTCAGTCGGGCGGAGTAGTCGAAATCCGTGGTGGATTTTTCCCCCTTTTTAATCGCTTCGATCCATTCGGCGTGGATGCCGGGCGAACGCGGCAGGGTTTTCCGCGGGCGTTTGTAGCTGCGCATGAGTTTCTCCGGCACGAGCCGCGGATTGCTGGCATAGGTGCTGCACATCAGCATGCCCTCATCCCCGACAAAGAGCACGCCTCCACCCCAGTCACCCATGCGCCGGCCTTCTTCCATCAATTCCGGCCGTTTCGGCATGATACCGCCGTCATACCAGGTCAGGTTGACCGGTGGCTGGCTGCCCCGTGCCGGGAACTCATAGTGGACAGTCGAAGCGACCGGATAGGCTTCTTCAGTAAAGGGTGTTGAGCTGGCGTGGATCGCTGTTGGATAACGCAAATTGAGAGCCCAATAGGGCTGGTCGAAGAGATGCGCGCCCATATCGCCGAGAGCGCCGGAACCAAAGGCCCACCAGCCACGCCAACTGAAAGGCACGTAGGCCGGATGGTACGGGCGGAAGGCAGCCGGGCCGAGCCAGAGATTCCAGTCGAGCTCTTCAGGCACAGGTGGCGAGCCTGATGGCCGGGGGATACCCTGCGGCCAGATCGGCCGGTTGGTCCATACGTGCACCTCGCGTACCGCCCCGATGGCACCGTCTGCAATCCATTCGTTGATCAGGCGGGCGCCTTCGCTGGCATGTCCCTGGTTGCCCATCTGGGTGACCAGATTGCGTTCGCGCGCGGTGCGCATCAGCAAACGCGCTTCAGCCACGGTGCGCGTGAGGGGTTTCTGCACAAAGACATGCTTATCCAGTTTCATCGCTTCCATGGCGATGACAGCATGGCTGTGGTCCGGCACACTCACGGTCACGGCATCGATGCTGTCGCTGTTTTCCTGCAGCATCTCGCGGAAATCACGGTATTTTTTGGTTTGTTTCAGGCGTCTGCCATAGGCCGGGTCGCGTTTCATCGCTGCGGCCAGGGTCGCAGCCATCTGCCGGTCATCGACATCGCACAGGGCGATGATGTTCTCCGTGCTCACTGCTGCGATGTCCGACCGGCCCTTGCCGCCCACACCGACGCAGGCGATGTTGAGCTTGTCGCTGGGTGCAACATAACCCGGCCCGCCGAGCACAGCACGCGGTACGATAAAAAACGCCGCCGCTCCGCTCCCGGCTGTGGCGATGAATCGCCGCCTGGTCATGTTTCTTTCGCTGGCTTGCTTCTGTGCTGATTTCATGATGTGATCCTGCATTTTAGAATTGTTTCTCGCAGCATCCGTTTCAGCGGTGCTGCACTGTTCCTGTGCCCACTCTACTCCTGTCGATGTCCGCTACTCCCCCACCGCAGGAGCGGCTAAAACTGCGTTCCACCGTTCGAGCAGACGTTC
>DRLW01000334.1 GCA_011375275.1 Bacteroidota bacterium | reverse complement strand
TCGTCTGATTATCCAGTTACCTCCGCTGATCGTGCCTGATGCAGATATCGGAATCTCATCTTTTCGGGCACATGCCAGAGTCCGGGGTATCCCGGTCTTACCCTGCGGAGAAGCCGGAATGATGAGTCTGGGGTCGGCATGTGCTGTTGTCACCCGGTCTGGTTGAAAAGAAGCAACCCTGCTGAGTCAAGAGGATAACCAGAGACTGATGAGCCTAAACTTCGAATTTGCGTATTTTTCAAACTAAAAGAGTCTTCTCTGCCGCCCGCATGGGCGCATACGTTGCCGGACTATGACACCTTTGTTAATACAGCCAATCTCTCTTATGAAAACTGCCTTTGTTGTCACGCTCCTGCTGGCTTTTGCTCCTGTGCGGCAGGTGCAGGCGCAGGCTGTCCATCTCGCTGTGACAGGCAATACTGCCGGTGCTCTCACAGACTGTGGCTGTGGCGAAGACCCCGCTGGTGGTCTCGGCCGTCGCCTCACTGTCATAGACAGCCTGCGAAAACTCTATCCCGGAATGCTCCTCTTTGATACCGGTGATCTGTTATCCTCATGGCACGACCCGGACAACGATTCCCTGCTTGTCGCTCTGTATGCCCGCCTGGGCTATGACGCCATCGTCCCCGGAGAATACGAATTTACTTATGGCAACCGATTTACCGCACAGATGGAGCGCCTGCCTTTTGTCGCCGCCAACCTGCCCGGCTACCGCCCGCATAAAATTTTCACCGCCAATCAGCTACCGGTTTTTGTGACCGGGGTGCTTGAACCGCAGCTTTTCAGTTATCGTTCGTATGAGCAGCGCCCTGCGGAACTGCTTCCTGTGCCTGCATCTTTTGCGGTGCCCTCTCAGGATACGCTGGTCGTGGTGCTGTTCCATGGTGAAGAAGATGGGCTGCGCTCTCTGGCCGAAGTACTGCCGGCGGGGAGTCTGATTCTGCGCGGGCACTGGCATCGCAGCTTCCAGCCTGATGGCGATGCTCTGTACCAGCTCGGCAACGTCACAGTGGCCAACCCCGGAGCCGGAGGGGAGTATGTGCTCTTTCTCAGAAGAGAGAAAACCTGGCAGGCACAAATGATCCGGCTCAACTCATCGATTCGAACCAGGCCTCTCAACGAGCTGGTGCGATAGCGCGATTTCAGGATGAAAATTCAGCAAGGAAAAGGAGACCTCAGCAGATGCGTCTGAAGAAATTGTTCATTAGTGTGATAGTCATTGGCATGTTGGCGAGTTATTTCTTATACTCTATTTTTCTGAAACGTCATAAAAACCCGGCGCAGGGTGAAGCGGTTTTGATCATCCCGCGCGGGGCCGGCATTGTGCAAATCGCTGAACAACTCCAGCAGAACGGTGTCATCGCCGATGCTGCACGATTTCGTCTCGCCGCCAAACTGGGCGGCTATGATCGCAGTCTGCGGGCCGGGAAATATGCTTTCCCCGAAGAAAATTCCAATCTCGATGTGCTGCACAGGCTGAAGCAGGGCCTGGTCTATAATGAAACCGTGACCATTCCGGAAGGGAGCACTGCCCGCATGATCGCCGGGCTTCTGCAGCGTAAAATGGAGATCGATTCCACCGCGTTCATGCGCTGCGTCGATGATGCCGGGCTGGCAAAGGAGTTGGGGGTTCCGGCACAATCGCTCGAAGGCTACTTGTTCCCGGAAACCTATCGGCTGGCCTGGGGCATGAAGCCGTGCCAGATCGCGCGCACGCTGGTGCAGGAGTTTTTTCGCCAACTGCCGGATTCTGCGGAAAGCAAGGCCGCTGCGTTAGGGTTCAGCCTGCACGAGGTGATCACTCTGGCGTCGATCGTGGAGGGGGAAGCCATGCTCGATGATGAGCGCCCGATCATCGCAGGCTTGTATTATAACCGCCTGCGCAAGGGCATCCGCCTGCAGGCAGACCCGACGATCCAGTATATCATTCCGGACGGACCGCGCCGGTTGCTGAACAAGGATTTGCGTATCGACTCACCGTATAATACCTATCGATACGCCGGTTTGCCACCCGGGCCGGTGAATAATCCCGGCAGAAAATCGATTGAGGCAGCTCTGAATCCGGCTGATGTTCCTTATATCTATATGGTCGCCCGCGGCGACAACAGCCACGTGTTCAGCCGCACTCTGCGCGAGCACAACATCGCGAAAAGAGAATTCGATAAGATACGCCGCCAGGTGGCACGAGCCCGGCGCCAACAACAGAGAAAATAGTTGAAAGAATGCAGACAGACGCATTACTCGCAGGTTTAAACGAAGAACAAAAGCAAGCCGTGCAGGGGCATGATGGGCCGATTCTCGTCCTGGCAGGCGCGGGCAGCGGCAAGACCCGCGTGCTCACACACCGCATTGCGTGGATCATCGCATCGGGCAAGTGCACTGCAGATGAAATCATGGCCGTGACTTTTACCAACAAGGCAGCAGGGGAGATGCGCGAACGCCTCGAAGAGTTGGGCATCCCGGATGTGCACAGCGGCTGGATCGGCACCTTCCACGGCCTCGGAGCACGTGTTTTGCGCCGCGAGGCTGAGCATCTCGATCTGAAGCGCTCCTTCATCATCTACGACGCGGATGACCAGAAGCGCACCATGAAACTGCTGCTGGAAGAGTACGGACATCCAGACAGCAGCAGAATCTCGCCGGCGCTTATGCTCGCCACCATCAGCAGAGCGAAAAACGCTTTTCTTGGCCCGACGGAATTCGCGCTAGCGGCTACCAAAGAGTTTGAACACATCGCAGCAGATATCTACACGTCCTACACCGCCTTCCTGCGCGAAAACAATGCCGTCGATTTCGATGATCTGCTCATGCTGCCTGTGCTTCTGTTCCAGGCGTATCCGATGGTGCTGGATTATTACAAAAACAAATTCAAGTATATCCTTGTCGATGAGTATCAGGACACCAACCGCGCCCAGTATCATTTTCTGAAAATGCTTTCCTCCGGGCATCGCAATATCTTTGTTGTCGGTGATGATGACCAGTCCATCTATCGTTGGCGCGGCGCGGATCTGCGCAACATTCTCGACTTTAAAAAAGACTATCCCGATGCGCAGGTTTTTCGTCTGGAGCAGAATTATCGCTCGACCAGCGTCATCCTCGATGCCGCGCATTCGGTAATCGTGAATAACCGTAACCGGCACGAAAAAAAACTGTGGACGGAACGCCGTGGCGGTGAGCTGGTTAAAGTGCTGCAGACCGGCGACGGCAACCGGGAAGCTGCGGTGATCTGCGAAATGATCATGCAGGAGCTCAAACGACACCGCCGTGATCTGCGTGATTTTGCTATTCTCTACCGCACCAATGCCCAAAGCCGGGTGCTGGAGGAAGCACTGCGTCGTGCCGTGATCCCGTACAAAATCGTCGGCGGGCTGCGTTTTTACGAGCGCAAGGAAATCAAAGACGTCCTGGCCTATCTCCGCCTCGTGGTCAACCCGCTTGATTCGATCAGTCTGCGCCGGGTGATCAACTTTCCTTCCCGTGGCATCGGTGATGTTTCCCTTGGCCGGGTTCAACAGTTTGCCCTTGATCAGCATATCCCGCTTTTCGATGCCCTCCGGCGCGCGGATGACATCAACGGCCTGAGTGCGCGCGTTCGCAGTGCCCTGAAGTCGTTTCACGGGTTTATCAGCAAGTACACGGAGCTCAAAGGGAAAATCACTATATCGGAGCTGAGCAGTGCCCTCGTGGAAGAGACAGGCATGCTGCACATGTATAAAGAAGAAGGCACCGAAGAATCACGCAGCCGGATAGACAATATCCGCGAACTGCTCAATGCGATCTATGAATTCGCGCAGAACAGGAGCGATGCCACGCTGGATACTTTTCTCGAAGAAGTTGCTCTTGTGGCAGATGTCGATTCGCTGGATAGTTCGGCCAGTGCGGTCACTCTGATGACAGTGCACAGCGCGAAGGGGCTGGAATTCCCGGTTGTCTTTATCGCCGGGCTGGAAGACGGCCTGTTCCCTTTGCTGCGCTCGGCTGAAACACGCGATGATCTTGAAGAAGAGAGGCGCCTCTTTTATGTCGGTACCACCCGGGCAAAAGAAACCCTCTATCTGAGCTGGGCGAAGAGACGGAGGACATACAAAGACACCGTGAGAAGCAAGCGCTCGCGTTTTCTCGCTGAGCTGGATTCAGATCTCGTTGAAGTTAAAGAGTTTGATGTACCGGCCTATCCTGAAACCTACCAGAGGCCCTACCGCACGACGCGAAAAAAACGCCAGACCGATGATTTTGAACAGGTGATGCCTGATTACGAAAATTTTTCTCAGGACGGCAGCGGCGATACCATTCCCGTCGGGGCGGAAATCCGGCATCCGTCATTTGGTGTCGGCGTCGTGCAGGAGACCAGCGGGCGCGGTGAGAATTTAAAAATCAAAGTTTATTTCAAGGATGAAGGCCTGAAAACAATCGTGGTGAAATATGTTAAAATCGATATCCTCTGAGCTTGTCACTCTGGTTTGCCTGCTGCTGTTTTTCAGCGCCGGCGCGACTGCGCAGTTGCCGGAAGCAGGCGATGAGTTCGCTTATGCCGAGCGTCTTTATCGGGATGGCTACACAGACCTGGCCATCGAGCAGTACAAGGTTTTTCTGAAAATCTATCCGCAGGAAAAACGCGTGCCTGCTGCTTTGCGGCGAATTGCCGAGGGCTACGAGACGCT
>DRLW01000333.1 GCA_011375275.1 Bacteroidota bacterium | reverse complement strand
GTGATGCCGACAAAAATCATGATCACCCCGAGGTGTACGATATAACCTCCGTAGCGGCGCTTGTTGCGCATGGTCAGGTCCCACAGCGCGTTGAGAATGTTCCTGCCGGCGATACGTGCCCGCGCGACCGCACCGCGATAAAACTCGAGGACAATGGTGACAAAAACAAATGCCGACAGCGAAAAGGACATCAGGGGATAGAGGGAACGAATGCCGGCCAGAAACAGCACAATCGCGGTAACCAGCCCTGCCGCCAGCGGCGTGATAAAATTTCGGCGCAGATTTTTCCCCGAGGCTCTGCGCCAGGCGATCAGCGGACAAATGCCGGTGAGAGCCAGGAGCATCAGCCCGATGGGAATATTGACCTGGTTGAAAAACGGGGGCCCGACGGTGATCTTCACGCCGCGGACAGCCTCAGAGATGATCGGAAAGATCGTACCCCAGAAAACAGCGAATGCCATCCCGACCAGAATGAGGTTATTGAAGAGAAAGCTCGATTCACGTGAGATCACGGAATCGAGGTGATTCTCACTCTTCAAGGCCGGGGCGCGCAACCAGAGCAGATACAGCGAGGACACGATGACAACAGCGAGAAAGAGCAGAAAAACCGGCCCGAGGTTGGAAAGCCCGAAAGAGTGCACCGAGCTGATAATGCCGCTGCGGGTGATGAAGGTACCGAAAATCGTCAGCGCAAAGGTGAGTATGATCAGCACCAGGTTCCATATTTTCAGCATGCCGCGCTTTTCCTGAATCATAACCGAATGCAGAAAAGCTGTACCCGTGAGCCAGGGCATGAAAGAAGCATTTTCCACCGGGTCCCAGGCCCAGTACCCGCCCCAGCCGAGTTCGACATAAGCCCATTTGGCGCCGAAGAGATTGCCGATAGTGAGGAAGAGCCAGGCCATAACCGTCCAACGCCGGGTGGTGCGAATCCAGCTCGCATCGAGCTTGTTGGCCAGCAGCGCGCCGATCGCAAAAGCAAAGGGCACGGCAAAACCGACATAACCGAGATAGAGCGTGGGCGGGTGCATGACCATACCCGGGTTCTGCAACATGGGATTCAGGCCATTGCCGTCAGCGGGTGGCGAGGGCAAAAGAGCAAAAGGGCTGGTAGCATAAACCATCAGGCCGAAAAAGAAAAAGATCGAGACCATCATGGTACCCAGCACCCAGGGCATGAGCTCGCGGTTTTTGGCGCGATTTTGCCAGACGAGCAGCACGGTGAACAGCGTCAGCAACCAGGCCCAGAACAACAGCGAGCCGGACTGGCCGGCCCAGAGGGCGGAAATCGTGTAGAACATCGGCAGCGTTCTGCTGGAATAGGATGCCACGTATTCGACGGAAAAATCGCGTGTGACAAAGGCAGTGATGAGAATACCGACGAGGGCAGTCGTGAGCACGAACAGAATAACCGAACTGCGCTCGGCACTGCGAATCAGGCCGTCCTGTTGCCAGCGCCCGCCGGCCCAGGCAGACCAGATTCCGTAACCGGCCAGAACGAAACCGAATACAAGCAAAGCTTCTGCGATCGAGTACATACGCGTCTCCTTTCCTCCACATTTTTTGTCATGAAAAGCATATTCATTGGTCTCATCATACAACTCACTATCTATTTCATCGCAGCATGGCCTGACTGGCCCTGCTGATCATTTAACCAGTGTTATGCGCCGGCTTTGCTGTTCTCCGGCAGCCTGTAACTGTACGAAATATGTCCCGCTCACAACCGCGGTGCCATTTTTATCCCGGCCATCCCAGGTGGCGAAATAGGTACCGGCATCGAGATGCCCTTCGAGCAGCGTGATCAGATGGCGTCCGGTACTGGAATAAATCGCCAGGCGAACCGGAGCGGAACGGCGGATTTCGAATGAGATCGTGGTGCTGGGGTTGAAGGGGTTGGGGAAATTTTCGCGCAGAACGATCGCGCGTTTCCGGTTAACCCGAATCTGGATACGCGGCTGCAGAGGCGGCATGGCAGGCCAGGCGCCGGACAAAGGCGCAGAAAAATCATGGCCGGTGCTGCCACCGGCATCGAAAGAAAAGGAAGACAAAAAATCGGCATGAGGGGTGGGTGCGCTGGCGTGATGACCGGCCACCGGCAATGCAATGCCCGCTGCCGGAGCTGCGATGACAAGCACAGCACTGATCAGCCATGCTGTAAAAAGTCCCGGAGGGTGCGGATCATATCGATTTGCTGCTTTCATGATACACCTCCTGCCTGCCTTTTCACTGCATCATTTTTTGACGCAGATGATCATATTCTTCAACACTGATTTCACCCCGCGCCAGGCGCTGTTTGAGCACTTCGGTGCTGGTGTCGCCATCCGAAAAAGTCGTTTCGCGGTCGAGGGGTTTGCGCTGGGCATCGATAACCGTTCTGACAGAGAGTATGATCAGACCTATCAGCAGAATCCAGATGATCCACCCCAGGCCTGAGCCGAAACCCATCATGTTGTTCATGCCTTCCATCATCATTTCATCTCCTTTCGCTTGTTGAATTCCCCCGAAGGTGCGGTTCATGGTGCGCGTTCCGGAGTCCCCCTGTTTCACATCGTTCGCTCATAAAGCACTCAAACAATTCTCATACCAGAAAAAACAGCCGGAAAAACGGGCTAACCCGCTGTTTTTTACGCGATTCGCTCACAAACCAGCCTGTCGCACAAGGGATTTCGCGCATACTGAGCGGCTCCCCCGCTCAGAACAACAACAGGCAAATTGCTGATAATAAAAGAATTAACGAAAAACAACGGAAGGTGTAAATTTCTCAGAAGGTGGGTAAAATATCTGCTTTGGAAAAGCAACCGGGAAAGATGGTCAGGAAAAGTGAGGGATTGTCCACATCCTGCTAATGAATATTCTACAGTTCATCAGCACACAGCAGAAACTGGGGGGAGGTTCGGCAGGCTATCAAATCAGCGCGAGGCGCCGAAGCGATAAACCTGCGTGTGCCAGTAGGTTACGGGCTTGCCGTCTTCCTTAGCCGGGATGTATCGGCTGGCGAGCGCAGCCTTGACGGCAGCCTGAGCGCAGAGTGCGCTGCCCGTCGTATTCTCGAGAACGACGGCTTGTAAAACCCGTCCTGTCGGCGCGATTTCCAGGCTGAGTTTCACTTCTCCGTTCACTCCTCTTTTCTTTTCCGAGGCCGGGAATTCCGGGATGACCCAGGCGATGGGCCGGGGCGGTGTCAGCGTCGGGGCGCCCAGACCACGGTCTCCCTCTCCGCCGCCGCCATCATCATCGCTCTCCATGAAAAAAGTCGGGTCGATGGGTTCTAGGGTGAGGTCTTCGGGGATGGTTTCTTCATCGGTCGGTATGGGGACTGCCGGGCGGGCTGGTGGTGGTTTGCGCCGGCTGTGCAGGGTTTTGGGGATATTTTCCACCGTAACCAGCCGCGTGGGAATTTTGGGTGCGCGGCTGATAACCTCAACTTCATTGGACAAACGCATGAGCAGAATGACCAGCATCAGTGCGGCGATCGTGGCAATATCACGGTTGCGAACGTAATTTTTTTTGGCAAGCTCGAATTTTTTCGGCATCAAATTTTTCCAACAGCTTGTTGCGGTACCCAGCCGATTTTGCCATCACGAAGACGGATACGCAACCATTCGCCAGACTGCTCTTCGATCTGCAGACGCACTCCCTCGTGCAGCTCGAAAACTTCCGTTGCATCCACTGCCGGAGAACTGGTTACCTTCACTTGCGATGCCAGAATCACACCATACTGTCTCGTTTCGCTGCTGTACCAGCGAAACAGCGTAACTGCTACCAGAACCACGCCCACACTCAGGCTGAGGCCCCGAGCCAGACGATAACCGCGCTTACCCTGGGCACGTGGCCAATAGAACGGCAACGCCAGGAGTATGAGATAGAGAGCATAGAAAAGCAAAACACTGTAAACCAACGCATTGAAGGATGGGCGTTTCAGTTGTCTGTCGAGCCAGCTAACGATCGCCTGTTGCGGAGGTTCCGGAATACGATCCACGACCGACAGGTTGGCGAGTTCGAGATTATAGCGGATGTCCTCATTGTCGGGGTTCAACTTCAGCGCCCGCTCATAGTTCAAAATCGCCGGGCCGATGCGCTGCAGGCGATAGCTGGCATTGCCGAGGTTGTAATACACCTGCCAGTTTTCCACACCGGAATCGATGATTTTCGCGTAAAGTTCCGCCGCGGCCTGATAGTCACCTTTTTCATACAGGGCATTGGCGCGGAAGAAAAGATCGCGGGCATCGTTCTGCGGCGCGGCTGCCAGCAGAAACAGCGCGCCGATCATGAGCACCACCCGTTTCATAGCACCTTCTCCAGTTCAGTGATCAGTTCCCTGACGCGATCGTAAGCGCCTTGCATCGCATCTTCCGGGGCTTCGCTCAGGGCAAAGCGACGAAAATCACACTCCGCCAGGATGCTCTCAAAAGCCTGAACCTGCTCCTCCGGCACAGAACGGTCGCGCAATGCAGTGATGAGTTCATCCCGCACCAGCGAACCTTCCATCACATTGAGTTTATTGCCGGCAAAGTGCGTCAGGGCTCGCGCCAACTCCGCATAAAAACCGGGGACATCCCCCTTCTGCATCAGCTTGTGTGCCTGCTGCAATTGCCTGCGCGCGACCCTGCCGGCCTTGCGGCTGCGCGCATAGGCCACATTCGAACCGAGCTTTTCCTGGTTGGCACGGTAGTACATGCCATATCCCAGCACCAGCAGGGGCACAACAAGCAAAAGCCAGAAAGCCGCACCGTGGTACACCTGCCGGCCGATGGGCTGAAACGGTCCGGCATCTCTGGTAATATACCGGATATCGCGGCCGATCAGTTCGACATCCCGCTTGCTCAGGCCTGTGCCGGCAACCGTACCCGCTGTGCGGTCACTTTCGAGTACCGTGATATCGAGTGCCGGTGTTGTGATGGTTTTGTACCGCCGGGCCGAGGGATCGAAATAGCTGAATGCTGCCGGCGGGATGGTAAACGCGCCTGTCCGGCGCGGGATCAGAACATACTCATACCTCTTGCTGCCGCTGATTCCCGCCTGTGTCCGGTTGATCTTTTCGCTGACCTTGGGTTCATAGACTTCAAAGCCCTCCGGAAAATCGATTTCCGGCGCAGACAGGGTCTTGATATTTCCCTGACCGGACAACACAAGGCGAAAAGTCAGAGCTTCGTTGGCTTTGATCTGCTTTTTGTCGGTTTTTGCGCTGAGGGTAAACTGACCGACAGCGCCGGAGAAATCCGCAGGGCGGCCGGCTGCGGGGAGTGGCCGGACCTCGATAGTCACCGCGTTGCTGCTCAGCATGTGGTTGACAGTGCGGCCGAAAAAAGGGTCATCAAAAAAGGAATCAAACACACTGCGGCGCGAACGCCGGTCGCGGACGCGAACGCTCACTTCCATATCCTGAGCCGGGATGGTTTTCGTGCCCGTGCTGGTCGGGAAAAGAGCGATGCGTTTGAGAACAGCGGTCGTATAGCGTACACCGTCGATGAGCTCATCCGTGGTGCGCGGCTGGTTTTTGAGCGGGATCTCTTCCACCCAGAAGTCACCATAGTGCGGCTGCTTGCGAAAACCGTAGTTGGTCACCTGCATGCGGGTAAATAATTTGTAGGTCAGCACAACCGCTTCGCCCTGATAAACCTTTTTCTTGTCCGGAATAGCGCGCAGAAAAATTGCATCGCTCAAATCATTCGAGGCAGGCCTGCGCGCGCTGCCTCCCCTGCCCGGCAGGGGTGATGCCGGTGTCGTTGCAGAGGGTTCGACGCGGATTTTCAGCGCCCGGGTACTGTATTTTTTCCCCTTGTATGTTACTGTGATCGGCGGGATCTCGAATGATCCGGTATCACGCGCAACGTAGGTGTACGTGAACGTTTTTGTCGAGGTAAAACGGCCGTTGATGACCTGGATATTGGTGGAGCTGCTGCTGCCGGCAAAGGCAGCAAACGCATCGATATCCGGCACTTCGGGCTGCACTGAATTCATCACCGTGCCGCCGCTCATCTCGATGATGACGCGAAACTGCTGATTTCTGCCCACGGTATTCCGATCCAGCGAGGCTGTGATGGAAAAATCCTCAGCGCGCGCCCCCGCGGTCACCAGCAGCAGCGCGGATAAGATGAATTTCAAAGTCATAGTTCTGTCAACTCTCATCGATCTACCCCGGCTACCAGTCGCGACTGCTGCGTCGCGGTGCCTTGCCTTTTCTTTTTCTCGCCTTCTGCAGATTCTGCTCATCCTTTTGCAGGGCATTGAGTATTCGCTCGGCTTCCTCTTTGGAAATTTTCTCCGGGTCCGGCGCTACCTGCTGTTGCTGTGGTTCCGGCTGCTGCCCTTGTTGCTGGTCCTGCTCCCCGGCCTGTTGCTGCTGTTCCTCCTGCTGCTGATCCTGCTCCTGCTGCTGGTCTTGCTGTTGCTGGCTCTGCTGCTGGTCTTGCTGTTGCTCCTGATCCTGCTGTTGTTGTTCCTGCTGATTCTGCTGCTGTTCATTTTGTTGCTGCTGTTTTTCCGCTTCTTCCTGCAACTTCTTCAGCAGGGCGGACAGTTTGGGATCGCCTTTGTGCTGCTGCAGCCCGAGTACGGTGATGCGCAGTGCATCGCCGAGTTTGCCATCCAGCCAGGCGTTGGCACCTTTGTGGAAATAATCCTCAGCACTCTGTGCCGCCAGGCCGCCTGTGAGCATGAACAGAAACAATGCTGCGCGGGCTACTCTGCTCATTGCATCTCCTCAATTTCGACAACATCGTTCAGACGATCGATGAAACTCTGATATGCCGCCACGGTTTCATCTGTTTTCAAACCATCCTGCATCAGTTTCAGCGCCTCAGCATAGCGGTATTCTTCGATAAGCTTCTGCGCCTGTTTACGCAGCTTTTTCGCATACTCTGAGGGCTCGATCTTTTTCTTCTGCTGATCTTTATCCTGCTGCTGTTGCTCCTCCTGCTGTAATCTGGCGCGGACGTACTCCAGATTGTATTTTGCATCCTCATCGCCGGGATCGAGGCGCAGGGCCTGCTGATAAGCTGCAGCGCTTTCCTTCAATTTATTCATGCGAAAAAGCGTGTTGCCCATGTTGTAATAGGTTTGCGCGCGCAGTCGCGGGTCTTCGCTCTTTTGCAGCGCAGTCTCGTAGCGTTTCAACGCTTGCTCGTAGTCTTTTTTCTGGTACAGGGCGTTGCCGAGGTTGTAATCCACTTCAGCGGAGGCGGGGTTTGCAGACCGGGCTTTGTTATACGCCTCGATGGCTTGCTCATAGTTACCGCCGTCATACTGGCGATTGCCCTCTGCAACCTGCGCCCGCCCTCTGCCCTGTGCAGAGAGAAATGACGGCGCTGAGATGAACAACAGCACTGTGATCAGCAGATTTTTCATAGCTTCTGTCATGCTTCGTCGTGGTTCATAAATTTTTCCCGGTTGTCTGTTTTCAGCAGGGCACAAACCAACGCCGGAGGGGGATTTTACCTTTTATCACTTCTCCAGCACCCAGTTATGCAGTCCGTCCTGCACAACGCGTGGGGCGTAGCACAGTCATCTCAGGCGAAACGGCCCTTCCACTCCTGCTGGACGCGCTTGCGCTCAGGCACGATCTGCTCGATGAGCAGGAGTACCAGGCCGATGAGAAGAAAAATCTGGTACCGCTCTTCATACTGGGTAAAGCGCACGGAGCCGAACTCCTGCTTTTCCATCTGCGAGATTTTTTCGTAGATTTTCTCCAGCTCCTGTTCGCTGCCTGAGGCGCGAAAATAGCTGCCGCCGGTCTGCAGAGCGATGCGCTCGAGGGTGACCTCATCGAGGCGGGTCATGACCACCTCGCCGCGTTCATCCTTTTTAAAACCCGTACGCCGGCCGGAAGCATCGAAAATCGGGATCGGGCTGCCCTCGGGCGAACCGATACCGACGGTATAGATGGTCACGCCCTGGTCCCTGGCTTTTTCCAGAACCGGTTCGATATCACCGGTGTGATTTTCGCCATCGGTGATCAGGATCAGGACTTTCGAGTTATGCTGCGATGATTCGAAAGCCTTGAGCGCCACTTCGATAGCGCGATCGATCGCAGTGCCCGGCACCGGGATGATGCCAGTCTCAAGAGCGTTGAGAAATAAGCGCGCAGCGCCGTAATCCAGGGTCAGAGGGCAGTGCAGAAAAGCATCACCGGCAAAAGCGATGATCCCGACGCGGTCACCGCGCAGGCGGCTGATCAGCGAGTTGATTTCATGGCGTGCCTTCTCCAACCGCGAAGGCTGGATATCGCGCGCATTCATCGACAAAGACACATCGACAGCGACGAGGATATCAACTCCTTCGCGTTGAACTTCCTCCAGCCGGGTGCCGATCTGCGGGCGTGCCAGAGCGATGATGAAAAAAAACAGGGCCAGCAGCAGGAGAGCCGCCTTCAGCCGCTGTCGTCCACGGCTCACGCCCGCCATGAGCTTCTGCAGCAGCGCGACATTGCCGAAAGCCTGCAGCGCGCGCCTTTTCCAGCGAAAAGCGAAAAAATAGAACACAATGCCTGCCGGAATCAACAGCAGCAGATACAAGGCATCAGGGTTGGCAAAACGAACCATGGATCTCGTTCCTGTCTGTCAGGGAATTTTGCGAAAGCGCGTGTTGGCGAGCACGATTTCCAGCACCAGCAGCAGCATGGCCCACTGCAGCCAGCCCGGAAACAGCTCGGCATAACGCGTGTATTCTTTCACCTCGATTTTGGTCTTTTCGAGCTGGTCGATTTCCCGAAAAACCTCCTCAAGGCTCTTCTTGTTGGTGGCACGAAAATAACGGCCATCGGTGATCGCCGCCACCTGTTGCAGCACTTTTTCATCGATCTCCACCGGCATGCGCACGTAACGCTTGCCAAAAAAGGGATCATCGACCGGGTAGAGCGCCTCGCCCTGGGTGCCCACGCCGATGGTGTAAATCTTAATGCCATAGGTTGCCGCGACCTTAGCTGCGGTAACCGGATCAACCTCGCCGCGGTTGTTGACGCCATCGGTGAGCAGGATGACGACCTTGCTCTTCGCCTCGCTGTTACGCAACCGGTTGACGGAGTTGGCAATCGCCAGACCGATGGCCGTCCCGTCATCCACAAGGCCGACGTCGATGTCATCCATGAAGCTGAGCAGGATGCCGTAGTCCAGGGTCAGGGGGCACTGGGTAAAACTCTTGGCTGCAAACACGACCATACCGATGCGATCGTTTTTGCGCCCGCGGATAAAATCCGCTGCCACGGCCTTGGCAGCCTGTATGCGGTTCTTCGGCCGGAAATCTTCGGCCAGCATGCTGCTGGAAATATCCAGCGCAATGACGATATCGATGCCTTCTGTGGTGATCTCTTCCTCTTTCTGGCCGCTCTGCGGCCGCGCCAGGCCGATAATCACCAACGCCAGCGCCAGCAGGCGCAAAACGAACAGGCTGTGACGCAGCGCCTGGCTGCGCGGTTTTTTGATCCCTTTGATAATCGAGAGGCTCGAATAGCGCAATGCCCCTTCGCTGTGCACGCGCCGGCGCAGATACCAGTACACCAGTACCGGAATGATCAGCAGCAGCAAAAGAAACTCGGGGTTGGCAAATCGCGTCACGGTGCTGTTTCCTCCTCCGCAGGCTGTTGTGCGGGCTTTTCATCTGCACGGTGCGAGTCCTCTTCCGGTTCGAGAACGATCTGCGTTTGTTCGACAAAAGCGATCGCCAGTTGCAGCCGGTCGCGCATGGCCTCCTGCTCCGGTTGGTAGCGGGCAAATTTCGCCAGATCGCAAAAAGAGAGAATATCTGTCACAGAGCGGGTCTGCTGCGTACTCAGCCCATGCGGCTGCAGTGCCCGCATGGTTTCCTCAGTCGTCAGCTCCATGGCGTTGACGAAATAACGGCCGGCAAGATAATGCCGCAGAATATCGGAAAGGCGGCTGCAAAACTCTTTGCCATTCTCCTGCTCGATAAGGCCGGACTTCTGCAACGCCAGCAGGGCTTCCATGGCGACTTCGTGGGCGGGCCGCGGCGGTTCCCGGCGCACAAAAGGCGTCTCCCCCCGGCGGTGATAGCGAAAATACCACCATGCCAGCCCGAGCAGAAGCAGAACAGCCAGCGCCACGGCGATATACATGCTCAGCAGGCGCCAGTCACGCGGGATTTCTGCCTGCGGCTTGAGACCGCGAATATCCCCGGAAAGGTCCGGTGCGACAGATAAAACCTGTACAGCGACCGGGTCGGTGCTCAGGGTGTGCATGCTGGTATCCGGCGGCATGAACCAGGTTACGTCTATGGGGGGGATGACCACTGTACCGGTATCGAACGTGGCCAGAGTGAAGCGGAACTCGTGCAGAAGCTGCCCGTCCTGCCTGCGCGCTTCCGGAGCCTGATAATCACGTATTTCGAACAGGCCGAGCTTTTTCCCCGGCGGCGGCATGTGCACCTGAACATCCTCCGGGCTTTGCACGCGCACGGTATAGTGTACCAACCCGCCGATGGTCGTCACTGTAGTATCTGTACCGGCGGAAAGGCTGACTGTGGGGTTCTCCTGCCCCGGCAGCGCTGCAGCGAGCAGCATGCTGGCAAGGCCGAGGAAAAGATATCTGCTCCGGTTCCGGACTCGCTCTCTCATGGTCACTTCAGCTTATCTTCATAAATTTTCACCGCCTGCGCCCGCATCAGGCGTTGCAGCAGGCGCTCATAAGCAGATTTCTGCTGCGAGACGATAAAATCCTGAGTCACACGTCCGCGCACGTCCTCAAATCTCGGCACAACGGCGAGGCTGTCGCCCGTGGTGTACCGGTCGATGTGCTCGCGGAAATAGTTTCGCAAGTCTTCATCGGTGAGGCTGAGATTGGTTGAGAGCTCCTGCTGCAGCAGTTTGTGCACCATCAGGGCTTTTTTGGCCTGAAAAGCACCTTCGAGGATTTCCGGGTCGCGGTCCAAGCCTTTGCGCCGTGCCGAACTGTACAGCAACTCTGTGGCGATCACGCCTTTGAGCATGGCGAGGCGGTCTGTTTTATCCTCAATCTGAGACAGAATGTAGGGAGGCAGAGTGATGAAGTACTGCTTGATGCTGTATTCGAGATCGCCGCTGGTAATTTCCCGCTCGCCGATCCTGGCGACAACGACGCCCGGCCGTTTTTTCCGCACCTTGGCCGGATCGATGAACGTGGCTTCCTCGCGAGCCTGCTGCGCATCCACATTGCGTTGCAGGCGCTCGAGGCTTTCCACGATGCGTTTATCCGCCTGATCAGCCAGCGTGCTGTTGGGATAGAGTTCCTTGATACGCATGTACCACGCCAGCGCGTCATCATATCGATGCAACTGCTCGAAATACGTATTGGCGATGATGTAGCTGACATTGGCCTGCTCCTCTTCATCGAGTCTGTATGAGCGCAGATAGTGCTCATACTCAACGATGCTTTGCGGGAACAGCGCTTTCGCATGCAGTGCATCGGCGAATTCACGCGCTTTCTCAGCCGGGATATCCGGCCCCCCGGCCTGACGGCAGCCAGCACTCAACACGAGCACGGCCAACGCGGCAAACATCGGCAGTTTTCCGACTCTCTTCATCTTCTCAGCCTTTCAAATAGCCTGAAATCCATAACGTGGAATTTGGTAACGCCGGCCCGGAACAAGCGGGCAGGGCCGGCCATAGCGTAGCCGAAAGGGCTACCTGCATCCCGGATGCACGGGCAGCCAGCTGCACCGGGAAAGAACACCGGCATAAATAGCCGATTTTTTCATCCAGCATCTTTCATGAAATTGCGCTGCGCGCAGGAGGAACGGGATTCCCGGAAAATTTTTTCCCGCCACTGCAGCATCAGCGAAAACGCTTTGCGCGCATGCGAAAAAAACGGATCAGCGGCTCGGCATAGGGTTTGTCCGTAAAAATATCGATACGGTCTATATTGATACGCCGGAACAGCCGATCGAGGTGGTTCCGCCGCCGGGCGACCTCTTTGCTGAAGGCCCGGCGCAATTCCTGGCTGCCGGTATCCACGAGAACAGCCTCGCCGGTTTCGGCATCCTCCAGCTCGATGAATCCAACAGCAGGCAGCTCCATCTCGCGCGGATCCGTGATGGTCACGGCGATGAGATCATGCCTGCGGCCGGCGATGCGCAGTGCCGGTTCAAAATCATCCGCCTGAAAATCAGAAATCAAAAAAGCGACGGCGCGGCGGGTCATGACCCGGTTCATATATTCCAGCGCCAGGGCGATATCTGTCCCCGTACTCTCCGGTTTGTGGTAAAGCAGCTCGCGCACAACGCGTAGAACGTGCTTCTTGCCCTTTTTGGGCGGCACGAATTTCTCAATCTTGTCGGTGAAGATGATCAGCCCGACCTTGTCGTTATTTTTGATCGCAGCAAAAGCCAGCAGCGCGCAAATCTCCGCGGCGATTTCGCCCTTCATTTGCGCATAAGTGCCGAACTCCGCCGAACGGCTGGCATCCACCAGCAGCATCACCGTCAGCTCACGCTCTTCCTCGAACACCTTAACATAGGGATGCCCCATGCGCGCGCTCACGTTCCAGTCGATGGTGCGGATATCGTCGCCATACTGATACTCGCGCACTTCCGCAAACTCCATCCCCCGGCCTTTGAACACCGAATGATATTCGCCGGAAAAAACGTCGTTCACCAGGCCGCGCGTCTGAATTTCGATGCGTTTGACCTTTTTCAGAACTTCTTTGGGGATCATGGGACTTCCACGCTGGCCAGGACTTTGCGGATGATATCTTCGGGTGTGATTTCTTCGGCCTCGGCCTCATAGGTCACCAGCACGCGGTGGCGCAGCACATCGAGACAGACGGCGCGCACATCGTCCGGGGTCACGTAGCCACGGCCGCGCAGCAGCGCATGGGCCTTCGCGGCCTGCACGAGGAAAATAGAAGCGCGCGGGCTGGCGCCAAAGGCGATCAGCTCGGCCAGATCGTCCAGACCCTGCTTTTGGGGCTCGCGTGTAGCAAAAACGATATCGACGATATAATTTTCGATCTTGGCATCGAGATAAATTTCAGCCACTGTCTTGCGCGCGCTGATGATCTGCTTCGGCGTCACCACGCTTTTCACCGCCGGCACAGGCCCGGCGGCCATGCGGCGCATGATCTCCAACTCATCCTCCCGTGTCGGATATCCGACCGAGAGTTTGAGCATAAAACGATCGACCTGCGCTTCCGGGAGCGGATAAGTCCCTTCCTGTTCTATTGGGTTCTGAGTGGCGAGCACGAGAAAAGGATCATCTAATTTGAAAGTCTTCTCACCGATGGTCACCTGGCGTTCCATCATCGCCTCCAGTAACGCGGACTGCACTTTGGCAGGCGAGCGGTTGATCTCATCTGCAAGGATGATGTTGGAAAAAATCGGGCCTTTTTTGGTGGTAAAATCACCGGTTTTCTGATCATAGATCAGGGTACCGATCAGGTCGGCGGGCAGCAGGTCCGGGGTGAACTGAATGCGCTGAAATTTGGTTTTTATGGCTTTGGCCAGCGTGTTGACGGTGAGGGTTTTGGCCAGCCCGGGTACGCCTTCGAGCAGGACGTGGCCATTGGAAAGCAGGCCGATGAGCAGGCGTTCAACCATGTAATTCTGCCCGACGATAACCTTGCCGATTTCCTCTGTCAGTTTGCGGACGAATTCACTTTCTTTCTGCACCTTGTCATTCAAGGCCTGGATATCGACGTTCATTCAACCTCCTCGCTATCATAATTTTCCGGATCGCCATCTGATATGCTCCCGCTGATTTCACAAAACCGTACCGGCGCACCTGTGAGTCTGGCGGGATACCCACAAAAAAGCCGCATGCCACAGCGGAACGCACCTATTCCATCTCAGACATCCGGCCAGTGTTCGTGCCCAACCAGTACGCCGGGAGCGGCAGTGCGTGCGCGGCTACTGGTTGGTTTGAACCGGTTTATTCTTTCAAAGAATTTTTCTCTGTGCTTTCCCGGGCACTCGTTTCTTTGAAAAGAGGAATTTCGCTTAAATCCTTGCCGAGATTCTCCAGCTCCCATTTTACCGACGGTGTCAACTCATCATCGGGGTAGAGTTCGAGAAACTCGTTGTATGCCTTTCGCGCGTTATCATAATCCTTGATGTCGTTGGCATAAATATAGCCGATCATGAAACGGGCCTGCACACTATATCTGCTATCCGGGAAACGCCGGATGAGCTCCTGGTGCAAGGCGATGGCCTTGTGATAATCTTTTTCCGTACTTTCGTAAAGATTGGCCAGCCGGGCCAGCATTTCGGCGCTGTATTCGCTTTCGGGATAATCGGTCAAAAATGTCTCTATCGCCTTGATGGCACCGAGAAAGTTTTCCTGCTCCTCAAGATCATTGATTTTTTTGAGCATGACATCCTGAGGCTCGCTGCAGCCTGAAACCACGATGAAAACAAACAACGCAAGGACAGGGATGAAATTTTTCATAATGAACCAGACCTCCCAAAGTGAAGATCATAAGAGATTCCCCTTTGCCGGAACACTCCTCTTTCCGGCACTCCCGAGCCCGGCTGTCAGCCTCCGGCCGGGTCATCAAGGGCTGAAATAAACGGTTTTTCGTCAAAAAGACGCCATCTGCAAAAGATTTAAAAATAAAAGAGAAAGCGCTTGAAATGCAAGGTATTTCTCTCCATGCAAACACGACCCGATACTTTTTCAACCAGCCCGATTCATCACCCAATTAACGTTTTGCAGAAGGAACGCCGGGAGAAATGAGCGGTTTGACGTGATATCCCAAAAACTCCGTTTCCTGGCTGAACTGGTATCACCGTGTGACTCATGAAACCGGAGTAAAAACACCTTACCGTCGGCAAACGCCGCACAAGAGCCCCGGGTTTCAGGCTTTTTCGCGCTGTCTGTGCCGGTTGTAGTAAAAATAAAAGAGGAGAAGCGGCCGTTATGCCGCTCC
>DRLW01000332.1 GCA_011375275.1 Bacteroidota bacterium | reverse complement strand
ATACCGACACGGGAAGAAATATGAGTTCGGCCCGGTTTTCAGAGTGTTGCAATACAGAGCACGGAATATAATCAGTGGCCAGCCTGATGTCAAGACAAAATATGGAATGTTTTGATATTTTAACGAATCGGCTGCTTTGAGGGCCTGCCAGGGCGTCCTCATCCAACGATTGGCAGGTAGATGATCACTTCTGTCCCCTTGTTTTCTTCGCTGTTGATCTTTATATCTCCCCCATGTTCCTCGATGATCTGTAACGCCAGGCTCAGCCCGATGCCCGTGCCATCGGCTTTGGTCGAGTAATAAAAATCGAAAATCTTCTGTTGCTGCTCCTTTGGAATGCCTTTGCCGGTATCTTTAAAAACGATGCGGGCCCGCTCTCTTTTGCCCTCGGGGTCGTAGGAAATGGTCTTTTCCAGAAAGACAATCAGCTTGCCGCCACCGCTCATGGCCTGGGCTGCGTTGATCAGGATATTCAAAAAAACCTGCTTGAGCTTCTTTCTGTCCACACGTGCACGCAGATTTTCATCTTTATAGCGCCTCTCGGAGCGGATGCCCTGGGTCAGCATCACCGGCTGCTGCACGGCCAGCACTTCGTCGATGATCTCGGCAAGACGGCATTCTTCCAGCTCCAGTTTGGGCGGGCGGGCAATCATGAGAAAATTCGACACCAGGTCATCGACACGCTCCACTTCGCTGACCACGACTTTGTGGTAATGGTCCAGTTTTTTGGTATCCGCATCGCCTTTGCGGTATTCCCTGCGCATGATCTGCATGTTGATCACCATGGAGTTGAGCGGATTGCGGATTTCATGGGAGAGCACCGAAGCCAGCTTGCCCAGCGTTTCCAGTCGCTCCGTACGTTTGAGCTGGTTCTGGATATTGCGCAGCCGGGCGGACATGTCGTTGAACTTTTCCGCCAGTTGGCTGATCTCGTCCTTGCCGAGCGGCTCGATGCGATGGTACAGATCACCGCGGGAGATTCTGTTGATGCCGTCGATCAGGCGATCGACCGGCCGCAAAATATTGCGCGTATAGAAAAAGGCGATCAGCGAGGCCACGGCCAGACTGCCAAGCATGAGCATAAAAATCATGTTGCGCATTTCACGCGCAGTGGCAAAGGCTTCACGGGTCGGTTGCTGCAGGATGATGCCCCAGTTCTTCGCTGCAATCGGCGCATAGGCCAGGATCGTTTCCATACCACTCTGCAACGTGTACACACGGCTGTCGCTGTGGCCGCGCAGAATATCGCGCAGAATATCGCCCTCGGGGAAATGCTCCACTGCCAAAACCTTCTGCCTGTCCGTATGCGCGATGTAGCGGCCATCCGCACGCACGATGAATGCTGCACCGGTCTCGCCCAGAACCTTGCTATCGACCAGATCATCGACCAGCGCCCACAGTTCTTTGAGATTGACACGCCCGCACAGAGCCCCTACCGGCTGATCGAACGTGTCCAGAATCCGTTCGCCCATATCCATCATCGGCCCGCTCTCCGGCAGGATAAACACCTCTGTGGAAACGACTTCACCAGCGAGAATGCGGCGGATATTTTCCGGCCGGCCCAGTTCGGATCGCTGCTCGCTCACATTTGCCATGGCTGTGGACACCAGAATCCGGCCCTGCGTATCCACGATAAACAGCTCTTTGAACACCGGATTGCTGATCAGGATATTGTCCAGCAGCAGCTCCTGACGCAACTTGCCCATCTCGTAAATTTCAGGCGTACGGGCCACGATGGCCAGGATGTCCGACACATGTTGCAGGGTACGCTCGATTTGCGATGCGGCGCGGCGGGCGATATCATGATTTCGCCGCGTGATGGTCTGCTCGATGGATGAGTTGGCCGTGTGGATGAGAATCTGCCCGGCCAGAAGCAGCGGGATGATGACCAGAAGCAAGTGCGATGCCAGCAGCCGGGTGATCAGCTTGTGCGAAAATTTCAGAAAGGAAAGTACCGGCATTTATCGACTGTCCTTCTTGATAAGCAACCACTGATCATACGGCTTGAGCCGTCCGAGTGTGGGATCGAAGTAATTATCGATCTGATCTCTGTTGATGAGGTGATAGTCGTACCAGCGGAAAAACAGGAAGGTCGCGATATTTTTCTGATTTAAAATCGCCTGCAGGCGGCCGAGCACATGTTTTTCATCCACGCCGGTGCGCAGCAAACCATAGGTCTGGTCGAACGACCTGTCCTTCAGGCGGATAAAACTGCGCTCCGGGTGGGCGAAGAATTCGTACAGTTCACGGGCCGACTCGTCGAAGTGCTGCTCCATGAGTACAGCATCATAGGTGCCCGCGGCCAGCCGGTCATTGATCTCACTTTTGGGCAGCGCCAGCAAGGCAACATCGATAAAGCGGCGGTTGAGATCGTGCTTGATATGCCGGGCGATTTCCTCTTCCAGGCGAATGCCGCGTTCGAAGATGAGCGTAAAACGGAACTTTCTGCCGCGGCGTTCCAGAATGCTCTCCTGCCCTTTTTTCCAGCCGGCTTTTTCCAGCATGGCCATGGCAGTGCGCGGATCATAATTATATGATCTGATAGCACCACCGCGCGGGTAGTACGGGCTGTCCTCATCATACGGGCTGCCTTTGGCAACCACCCCCTGGCCGTGCAAAATATCTTCGACGATGGTGCGTCTTTTGATACAATAGGAAATCGCCTGGCGCACCACTTTCTGCCGCAGCAGAGGGTGGCGCAAATTGAAGGCAATCATGGTCACGGTATTGTCGGGAACGCGTACCGGCAAAGGGTAGATATTGGTGGTGTCACGGCTGATATTGGCGACAAAGGAGCGGTCCCGCAGTACGGCATAATCGATCTGATCGAGCACCATGGCGGCGAGCAGCTTATAGTCTGATTCGAAGAAACGAAAGATAACCCGTTCGGGCCTGCCCGGTACGCCATTGCTGCCCTCAGCGTGGCGCAGGAAGAGCTCGATGCGCTCCGGCGTGTGGCTGCGGACGAAAAAGAACCGGTTGTTATCCCCTTTGTGAATTTCAAATCGACCCTGCGTAAGCGGGATGGCGAGGTCACGATAATCGTCTCTGCCGCTGAGAAGGCCGACAACCAGTGCATTGTTTTCGGCCCCCCTGTTCTGCTGGATAATCCTCAGGTCCTGTGGGCGTGGCTGTGACCTGGCGGAGGCCATCCAGCCGGGTATGAGCTGAGCAGCCAGCTGCAGAAGCAGAAAGGCACGCGGGAAAATCTGCACGATAACCCAGGGTCTGTTTTTCATATCAGAGCAGGCACCAACCTATTGTTTTTGCAAGGTCTCGGTGACAAGTTCAGCGGCGCGGATGACATCATCACGGTCGATGTTTAAATGTGTGACTGCCCGCAGTTTGCTCTGGCCCATTGGCACCAGCCAAACACCGCGGTCGCGCAAGCGTGTGCAGAGGTCTTCCGCACTTCCGCCGTTCACGAGGTCCATGATCACGATATTGGTTTGCACCGTGTCGAGATCGACGCGGAGAGCAGGGCTTTGAGAAACGATTTCAGCGAAAAGCCGGGCATTGGCATGATCCTCTTCGAGACGCTGGAAATGGTTTTCGACAGCGTACAGTGCTGCTGCAGCGAGAACTCCGGCCTGCCGCATGCCCCCGCCAAACTGCTTGCGACGCAAGTGCGCCTGCTCGATAAAATCGGCGCTGCCGGCAACGATCGATCCGACCGGGGCTCCCAGGCCCTTGGAAAAACACAGGGAAACCGAATCAAAGGAGCGGGCATAATCCTCGAGGGCGATGCCGGTGGCTACAGAAGCATTCCACAAGCGCGCGCCATCGAGATGCATGCGCAACCCGTTCTCACGTGCAAACCCGGCGATGCGTTCGATTTCATCGAGAGGAAAAAGCGTTCCTCCGGCGAGGTTATGCGTGTTTTCGATTGCGATGACAGCGGTCCTGGGATAATAATAGTGCCCCGGGCGCACAGCCTCCCGCACCTGCTCAACAGTGAAAACCCCACGATCTCCGGGCAGGGGTTTCGGCTGCACCAGCGACAGCCTGGCCATAGCACCAGACTCGAAATTGATGATGTGTGCCCCCTGTTCGCAGATGACTTCCTCCCCCGGACGGGCAAGAACGCTCAGGCAAATCTGATTGGCCATCGTGCCTGAGGGAACAAAGAGCGCTGCTTCCTTGTTGAGGAGAGCAGCTATTGTGGCCTGCAGACGATTGACCGTCGGGTCTTCACCGAAAACGTCATCACCCACTTCAGCAGCTGCCATCGCGGCCCGCATCCCCTCGACGGGGAGGGTGACCGTATCGCTGCGCAGGTCTGCATGCATGGGCATAACACCTTTTATTTACAATAAGTTGCCATTTATCACACATGTAAAAAATTATAGTAACATTTTTGCTCCCGATTTGCAAGCAAAAACTTGGCATCCTCCGGGAACGATAAAGTACAAACGCATCTCGCTTCGCTGATGCACTGCCGCCGGAGCGGCAAGAGAAGCGTGATACCGCCGGAGCGGTGTCACGAGAGATAAACGTTCGTAGTGCGCGCTTCAGCGCGCCTCTGCACGTCGCAAATTTTACCTGCCTGCCGGAATCTCCTCGGGATGAGCGCGGCCTTTCGGGGCAGGCGGCATCGCATTTCGCTGGTGTTCTGCCGCAGGAGCGGCAAGGAGGCGTCACACGACGAGAAGTGTGGCCATAAGTTCTGCAGTTCGACTGGATAGAATATATTTGACTTTTGTTCAATCTCCTCTATTTTTAGTGCCCATTGTCGATCTGGCCTGAAAAAGGCCGGCTGACCTGGCGCAGGCCCCGGACT
>DRLW01000331.1 GCA_011375275.1 Bacteroidota bacterium | reverse complement strand
TTCCGGGTATCCAGTTAACTCAGCAAACCGGGCTCCGCTCAGATACCGGCATCTGTCATTCCGGCCAAGCGCAGCGCAGTGCCGGGATCTCATCTTTTCCGGCACGTGCCTGAGTCAGGGAGATTCCGGTCTTCCCCTGCGGGGAAACCGGAATGACCGTTCTGTAGCAGACACGTGCTGTTGTCACCCGATCTGGTTGAAAAAATGCAACCCTGCTTAGTTAAGTGGATAACCAGACAGCTGACGGTTCTGGGGTAGGCACGCGCTGTTGTCAGGCAGTCTTCTTGAAAAGATGCGACCGCGCTGAGTTAAGTGGATAACCTGACGGTTTCCCCGACCAGAGCGTTCTTTCATGTCGTATGAATCAAGATGCATGCGCTCCAAACAGGAGCGGCTCTGCACTCTCAGGGTTTGTGCGTGAGGAGAAAACGCAGCCGCATTTGTCGTGTGCTCAGTCCATCTCCCCGGCTGTGTGCTGCAAAACGATTGTTGTGTACCTGCCCATTTTACCGGAGGATGCCATGTTGAAAAGCGGCATATTAACCACCGTGCTGCTCGCAGGCGCCAGTGCGCTCAACGCGCAGCTCATCGCGATCAAAACAGTACCGTTGATGGCCACGGAGCAGTTTGCCGTCACGCCGACCTTCAGTGCGGGGAAGGCAGGCCTTCGCCTGGCCAACGAAGATTCCCTGCGCGACCCCTTTCTCAATCCGGCACGTGGCGGATTATTCAACGGCCGCTATCTGGTCAGTGGTACAAACCTGTCACGCATTGCCACCGGCGTCGGTGGATTTTTCACCATTCCGGTCACTTTTCTCTATTCCAATGGCAGGCATTTTGGCGGCGTGCATGTCTCTGCACAACAGATGCACGCCCGCCGTTACGTGCCGTTCCCGGAACAGAGGGCCGGCACGGGCAATTATCTGCCCGATGCCTGGAAAGAGAAAAAGGTATTCAACGGCTTTTTTTCCGGTTATTGGGGCAGACGGCTTTCCAACCGGGACGTGCTCGCAGGTTCACTGTCGTACGCCCGCCTGACCGGGCTTTCCGGGCAGGAGTATTTATTTGATGCACCGATTTACACGCAGAACGCGCTGGAATTCGAGAGCCGTTTGGGGTGGTACCGTACCCTCAGTTCAGGAGCTGTGGAAGCCGTGCTGGTTTATCAGGATTTTAACGTGCAGACAGAACTCGGTCGCTCATTTCCCGGAGAAGCAGGCAGTGCCGGGACGGAGCAGGAAATCACCCGCACATTCGGGCTGTACCTCGCCGGGCGCAGGCAGGTACGGAAGAACGCACGCGCCGGTTTTTCTCTGACAGCTAACCGCAAATGGCATCCAAAGATCATCAATTACAGTCTGATGCGCATCCCGCGTGATCCTGGCGATACCTATGCTTTTGAGATCGGTACAGGTTTGATGCTCAACGACAACGGTGGCCGGTCGAAATCCGGGGTTGAGGTCCTCTTTCAGCCCGTGTGGTCGCGTACCTGGGCCGAGGCTGAGAAAGATATGGTCCGCGATGACGGCAGTCTGTTGCGAAAGGGCGGGCGCACGATCGACAACCGGTTCCGTATCGCCAATTGGCGGTTTCGGATCGGGCTGGAAGATCACAATCCGCCATTCACCGTGCAGCTCGGTCTTGAAGTGCGCCTCTATCGCTACAGGCTGGAGCAGGAGAACCACATTGCCGGAACAGTGCGCCGGCAGACGGAAACCTGGCAGGAGTGGAAGCCGTCGTTCAGTCTGCAGTATGATTTCATGGGTGTCCGTCTCGGGTATGTGCTTGGGGCGGTTTTCGGCAGCGGCATTCCCGGCGTGGTCAATCCGGGACGCTCATTCGTGGACAGCTCGGATGTCGGTTATCTGATTGCGCCTGCGAGCGCGTTAACGCTGCAGAACACCGTTGTGCTGGTTCACAGGCTGCAGATCACCCGGCGCCTGCGCTGATCAGAGGTCTTCCTCCTCATCCCAGACAAGGTTGCGGTAATCGAATTTTCCGGTGGCGATGACGTTGAATTTGATGATTTCGAAGTTGGGGCTGAGGTCGAAATCCCGGGGTAGAATCTGCGAGTAATGGCGCATGATCAGGGGTGCGCCAAAGGGGTTATCCGGATGTGCTTCTGCCTGTGCGAAGGACTCGCGCAATTCCGGGAAGACCGGATAGCCGACGCGCTGAAACGCCCGCGCCAGTATGCCAGAGCAGATCACCTGAAAACCATCGCAGTTGCCCAGGCAAGCCCGGATGCTGCGCTTTTTGAACGGGTTCAGCCATTTCGGCAGCAGTAACAGTGCGATATCGATGATGTTTTGCTGGTCATACTGTTGGCCGATGCTGTTGATCACATGATCGAGCACGACCTGCTGATCCTCCTTGTACAGCTTAAAGGGCCTGCAGATTCGGATGTTGTGATCCTGATATTTGCTGGCAGGATTAGCGACAACTCCCTCGCCGGCCAGGGCTTCGATGACCAGGTGTTTGGCCTCCTCGCCGAATTTCTCCAGATATTTTTCCCGATCAGGACGATTTTTCCGGATCAGCTCGTCGCCGACGTACATGGCCGAGTGGCTCCAGTGGCTGTTTGAGAATAATTTGATGATCCGGCTCAGTTCGCTGCGCCCTTCGACGAGGATGATATCCCCTTTTCGGGCATAGCGGTAGAAATTATCCATGTTGTTGAAAATACGCTGCTT
>DRLW01000330.1 GCA_011375275.1 Bacteroidota bacterium | reverse complement strand
GTGTGCGCATGGCAAAACATCCCTCCGGTGTGTTGTGAAACGTTCAGGTGCAGCGGGCGGCACGGTTTAGAACGGGACACCTCCGGGTAACCAGTTAACTCAGCAAACCGGGCTCGGCTCAGATACCGGCATCTGTCATTCCGGCCAGGCGAAGCGCCGTGCCGGGCTCTCATCTTTTCAGGCACGCGGTCTGGTTGAAAAAATGCAACCGTGCTGAGTTTAGTGGATAGCCAGTCGGGCCACCTCCTGTACCTGATCCGCGAAAAAAGAGAAACTCGGGGCTGGTAGCCAGCCTTCGCGAGAGAGTATTTTTGCGAATTAAACAGGCGGAGTCAAGGGAAAACAGCTCAACGAGGGTTTGCGTGGTGGGGAAAGCCTGCGTCTGCTGAGCAGATGTTCGGGCTAAAACGGCAACACCAGCATAGCCATCAGGGTGATTTTGAAGCCGTCGATGGTGCTGCGCAAACCGGCATACGGTATGCCGGCTGCATAGCTGATATAGTCCGCGGGGAAGATGCTGAATTCGCTCAGTCGGGCGCTTTTGGACCGGTCGAGCAAAAATGTGTCGCTGCCTCCGCTATAAACCGGCAGCGTCAATCGCAGGATAAACAGCAACGGTTCGCGGATATACCCCGCACTGAAACCGACATCAAAAGCGATGTCCGGCGTGTTCTTGTATGTTCCGGACAGGCTTTTTTCCAGCTTGCCCGGATTTCCGCCGCTGTAGCTGCTCTCCATGGTGATACTTCGTTTGAGGGAGAAGACGACCAGCGCGTTGATAAAATGGTTACCCGTGCCAAGGCCGTACTCCCCTTCAAGCGTGATGCGGCTGAATTTCAGCAGCAGATTGCGTCTGTCACCGTTGTTGAATTCAGCCTGGTCCTGGCTTTGCCAGCCCTGCGAGGCGATAGTAAGAGCCATGCTGTGCTCCGCGATGGAGCGCAGACCGATTTCCCAGCGCAGACCGGCGGGGCCGTCAAAACCGCGGAATGTCTGGTACAGGTCTGCAGCATTGACCTGCCCGTAGCTCTCGCGAAAACGGTTCAGCTCCTGATTGTCGAGCATGAGCAACCCGAGCCCGCTGCCGAAAGTAACGTATCGCTGGGCGCTGGCTGTCGGTGTCAGGGAAAATAGAAGCACCAGCGTAGCGAATAAAAAAATCATCACTCCTCCCTTTCAGAACACGGGTAGTGTCAAAAATTTCAGCTCGTCACACCGCTCCTGCTGTATGACGAGCCTGCTGCCCCGGACCGGCGGGGCAGCACACGAGCGAAGCGATATCCCGCCTCCTCTGCTTCGCCTTAGCCGGGGTCGATACCCTTCCAGCACGAACCGGTCATCCGCGAACACGCGCGGTTACGTGCCACTGACCTCGCCCTGCGCAATGGGGGTGCTTTTTTCGATGAAATGAAATCCGGCCTTTTCCAGTTCGCGCAGGATCGGCCGGTAGATAGCGGCATGAGTCGGAATATGGCACCCCAGAAGCGGCAGCTCGTCTGTGAGCAGCAGCTTGACCGCCAGAGCTGCTGGCAGGCCGACGCTTTTGGCCATGGCAGTAAAACCGTTTTTTTCGCCGGTATAGAGCAGCGTGGAGACGGTTTTTTCCAGTTCATCGTTTCGTTCAGGATAGCGGACGATGATTTCGTGAACGATGACGACCATGTCCTGCATGTCTTTGCCGAGGGGCAGCTTGCGCTGCAACAGGGCGATCATGGCTTCAGCAGATGTTTCCCCACGGACACCGCAGGGCTGATCATCAAAAAGCCCCAGCCAGGACAAGTTTTCCATGATCTTACCAGTCTGGCTGATGTTGAGATAGTTGGCCACGCGCGATTCCAGAGTTGCTCCTGAAACATGCCGCGGGATGAACATCTCGGTAATTTCGCGAAAACTGCGTTGCGGCAAATTGGGAATGCGCAGGGTTTCATTGGGCAGCCCAAGACGGACGATCTGTAGCCAGGTTTCGCTCCAGCCGGGGTAGCGCAGTGTGCCGCGCACCATGGTTGATACCTCATCGAGCCCGAAGGTTTTCATGTATGATAGCGAGTCGCGGTTGGGGTAGGCTTCCATCCGTCCGAGTCCATCGACATACACCGGCCAGGAGTGCTGAAAAACACGATGCCACGGCAGGATTTTGATCTTGCCGTCGATGAGATATTGTGCGCCGTGTTCGCCGGCCATAACCACGTTGCGCGGGTTCCAGGTGATGACGTATTTCAACGGATTCTGGTCAGATTCCGGCGCAGGTATGCCGCTGCCATAGGAAATAAAACTGGTGATCACGCCATTCTGCCCGCGGATTTTATCGATGAGAGACATGCTGGACATGTGATCGATTCCTGGATCGAGCCCGATTTCGTTCAGAATGAGAATCCCTCTGCGTTGTGCGTCCGGACATAAATCGCGAATGGTCTGATCGCGGTAGGAGACAGATACCATGTGTGTGCTGTGGTTCAGGCAGTCCCATGCGATCAGGTGTTGAAATTTTGGCGCCATCATGTTGACGACGATATCAGCCTTGGCGATCTGCGTACGGCGCATGTCACTATCCGTGATATCCAGTTGGATGCCCAGGCCGCGGTCGTGTCCCTGAACGTGACGGGATGCAGCCTTGATATCACGATCAGCGACCGTGATAAACCAGTCGTTTGCCCTGGCCTGGCCGAGCAGCCAGTGGATTAAGTACGGTGCGCTTTGTCCCGCGCCTAAAACGAGAATGTGTTTCATCGGTTTTCCCTCAAATAGAGAGTCAGCGTGGATGTCGGAAAGTCATTGAATATATGCGCTAAATTCCTGAGGAAATCAAGCGGGAAATGTTTTTCTGCCTGCCGGGAAGGAATTCGTTGCCACGGAATGATGCCCATGGAAGAGTGGTGCGCGTGAGGATAAAAAAGGCCGGTGCTGTCCCAGCCACCGGCCCGAGGGAGGAGGTAGGAAAAATTATCGTAAAACAGTCATTTTACCGGTCGCGGAGTACAGGATGCGATCCCGGGAGCGGACGAGAAAACGCACGATATAGGTGCCGCTGGCCAGGTCTGCAGCATCCCAGGTGATGCGGTGTCTGCCTGCGGACATGGACTGATCGAGCAGCGTGGCGACCAGACGGCCTTCGATGCTGTAGATCGCCAACTGCACGTGGGCTGAGGTCTTCAGGTCAAACGGAATGGTTGTCTGCGGATTAAACGGATTCGGATAACTGGCGCGCAGCGAAAACGCATCCGGGATCAGGCCATCAGCCACATCGACGCCTGTCGTCCCGGTGATGGTGAAGGAGACCTCTGTACTGGCTGAGGCTCCGGCACTATCCACAACCACGAAGGTGATGCTCTCGGTACCGGTCCATGCGGTGTCCGCAGGAGTCACGCTGGCGACCAACCCCGTGATCGAAACCAGCAGATTGCTGTTGCCACGAGCGCGCAGGCTGAGGGCACTGAGCGGATCATCGATGTCTGTGACGTACTGGGCGAAGTCGATATCTTCAAAACGACCACCGTGGTCAATCTGCTGATCCGGGACTTCGCTGAGCTGCGGCGGGTCGTTGACAGGCAGAACACTGAAACGGGTGACCGTGGTATCTGCGTTGCCGAGAGGGTCGCTGGCTACGAAGGAGATGTTTTCAGCACCTGCCCATTCTGAGTCCGGCACAGCTACCGTGGCCACGGCGTTTTCGATCGTAACTTTGAGTTCCCGGTTGCCGAAAAAACGCCATGCAAGCTGAGTTTTGTCGTGGTCCGGATCGGTGACGAAATCGTTCAGGGTGATGGGGGTGAAGATACCGCCTTCCTGAATTTCCTGCCCCGGGATAGCGCTGATGACCGGCGCGCCACCGGATACTGTGACCGTTGTTTTGGCCTCACTCTGCCCGCCATCATCATCGCTGGCACGCACACGCACGGTTTTGACGCCGGCCTGAGCAAAAGTAGTGTTTACACTCATGCCGGTGGTTTCAAAAGTACCGTCATCATCGAGGTCCCAGCTCACCGTAATGTTGTCCTGTCCCGGGTCTGTGACCTGTGCCGTGAACGTTATGTTAGAGTCCAGAGCGACACTGGCCGGTGCCTGAATGGTCACGGTTGGAGCGACGTTGTTGATGGTCACATTCACTTCTGTCGTGTCACGCAAACCACCGGCATCGACGACTTCGAGCAGGACAGTCCCGGAAAAATCGTCGGCATAGGTGTGCATAATCGTGGCGTTGGCGGTGGAGGTATCGAAGGTCCCGTCACCATCCCAGTCCCAGTTGTACTCAGCGAGAGGCTGGCCGTCACTGCTGGACGAAGCGCTGGCGTCGAATTTCAGGGCCTGGCCCTCGTTGCCAGTGTATGGGCCGCCTGCCACAGCAGTGGGCGGCACGCCGGCGATAAATTTGCGCATGTACACTTTCCCGAAGGACGGATAGACCGCGAAAAAAGTATTTTTCCACGCCCGCACCACATGTTTCTCCCGGCCGTCGGCTCCTCCGGATTTGCTCGCCAGTTCAGCGTAATCTGACCAGGTTTTACCACCATCGGTTGAGTACCGTGCCCGTAAGGCATCCTCATCTGCGACATTGTAGAGCAGCATAACGGTCTGGCCGTCATCCGTTGCAGCAACCGAGCCCTTACCGAGACTGTGCGCCCATTCGCCGATTTCTCCGCGCACGCTGACGGCACGGTCCAGCACCTTGCGTCCATCCTCAAAGCGCGCATAACGAACCGAGTGCGCCATATCGATATTGTTGGCATCGAGGGATTTGTCGAATTTGGTACCATAGGAAAAATGGACGTTCCCCGCAGGATCAGCGTAAATATCGGCATTGCCGGTACGGTCTGTGGCGTCGTTATCGCGGATGTCGCCGACTTTTTCCAGGGTTTCGCCGCCATCGAAGGAACGGTGATAGGTCACCGGCCCGCCTGCACTGCCCCGGTAGCTGCGATCCGGCGAGCTGAGCACGATATTGATGCTGTCGTCCTTCCCCAGGGAAATTTCCAGATGATCATCAGCGCGATAGCGGTGCAGGTTTTCGATCGTGCGATCGATTTTGTCATTTGCGATGCGGAAATAGATTGCCCGTCCGAAAATGTCATCGTTACCATCAGAGTAGCCGACGACGACGTGGGCCTTTCCCGCACGGTCCACCTCCAGTCTGACTTTGTAAGCACGATAACGGTTGTCGATCAGTTTGATCGGAGAAGTCCATCCGCCTCCGGGTTTACGGCGAATATAATAAACATCGAAATACCAACTGCCGTTGCCGCGCTCGACGCGGTAACAGACATGTGGTTCCCCGGTCACCGGGTCGTAGGCAATCGCTGCACCGAACTGATAGCGCCCGCTGCGGTCCAACGCAGCTGCCGGAATCGATTCCTGTAACAGAATTTCGCCCTGGGGTGACATTTTGGTGTAGTACACACCGTAATGATGGTTGATGATATACAGATTACCGGTTTCCGGATCGATGTCCAGATCCGGTGTGTTGCCCTCGCGAACAGTGATGGCACTACTCCATTCCTGAGCTGAGAGTGCGGTTCCGAGAAGAGAGGCGAGCAGGAGAATGAGCAGTTTTGCTTTCATCGAAGGTCCTTTTGCGTATTCCTGGGGAGCTGAGTGTTGATACGATTTACCCCGCTGCGCCGGGGTTTTCTATTAATACGCCATGGCTGGTTTGTCTGCGGAGGGAAAGGGGAGATTTCATCACGTTGCTCACTGTTCGGATTTGTTATGGATAACGCGCTGCTGGATTCTTTGCTGTTCCGGGTTGAAACAGATGAAAAGCATGGCTTAAAAAGAATTAAAAAAAAATACAGAATCGGCATTTTTTCCTTTCAAACGAGCTTGAAAAAAATTATAATGCCAGATATAATATTCACTTGTAGTATCAAATTATTGCCAAACGGGTGCTTTACAAAGGAGGTTGGAAAATGAAATCCACAAAAATGCACCAGGGGAGGTTCGCTGTTTTGTTGATGGCTCTGTTGTTAGCTTTCAGTGGCAGCCTGCTGGCGCAGAGCATGACGACGGTCAGCGGCGTTGTCAAAGACAAGAAAACCGGTGAGCCCCTGCCGGGTGCAAACATTCAAGTCGTGGGCAAGTATATCGGTGTCGCTGCCCAGGATGATGGTGGGTTCAGGTTGAATACGAAACTTGAAACGCCGTTCCGTGTCAAGGTGTCGATGATCGGATATCAGCCGCAGATTCTGGAAGTAACGGGTACGCTGGATAATCTGGTCATCGAGATGGAGCCGAAAGCATTTATGGCCGGTGAGATCGTCGTATCCGCCTCCCGTGTCGAGGAGAGCATTCTCACCGCTCCGGTCTCTGTTGAAAAAATGGATATTCTCGATATTCGCCGTTCACCCTCGGTTACGGTGTATGACGGTCTGGCCAATATGAAAGAAATCGAGATGACCGCCAACAGCATGACCTTTTCCGGCCCGACGGGTCGCGGTATCGGTTCCAGCCACAATACCGGGCTGATCCAGCTCATCGATGGCGTCGATAACACGGGGATCGCCAATGGCTCCTATTCCATCGGTAACCTGACCGGTATTTCCGATATCGATGTTGCTGAAATCGAATTCCTGCCGGGTGCATCCTCCGCCCTGTATGGCCCCAATGCCTTCAGTGGTGTGCTGTTCATGAACACCAAGTCTCCGTTCGATTTCCCGGGGCTGAGTGTCTCGGTCAAAGGTGGCGGCAGTAACTCTGATTATGGCGGTAACTATCCGTTGTATGAAACGGCATTTCGTTATGCCAAGGTTGTCAATGATCGTTTTGCCTTCAAAATTGTTGGCTCCCGCTTCAAGGCCACGGATTGGTATGCCAATGATTTTTCCGACAAATATAAGGGCGCGCGTGGCGTGGCAGGCTACAACGGCGTCAACGTCTATGGTGACGAAGTAGCGACCAATCTCGACCTCGATCAGGTGGCTGCAGCACTGCGGGCCATGGGACAGCCAATCCCCGATAACCTGACTTTTGGGAAAATCTTCGTTGCCCGGACGGGATACAAAGAAGAAGAGCTGTATGACTACAATAAGGCCAGCTCGACCAAGTTCAATGTCGGTCTGCGCTATCGCCTGAGCGATGATATCGAAGCCAGCTACGATTTCCGTTATGGTGTCGGTAATGCCATTTACCAGGGAACCAACCGGTACG
>DRLW01000329.1 GCA_011375275.1 Bacteroidota bacterium | reverse complement strand
CGATACTTCAGCTTTCTTCGTGCTCTTCGAAGCTTCGTGGTGCAACCCGGCTTCAGCCAAAAGTTGAGAGGCCGGAATAATCAGACAGGATGCGGACAGATAGCGATAAAAAATATCCACGACAATCTGACAGCAGATCCTGAAAATTGAATGCAGCAATCCATTCAAATAGCTTCTTTTGCTGCTTTTTTACCAAACAATAAATCGCACAGCGTAGGCGCATTTTCTTCCTGGCGTCGTTTGACTTCTTCATGAGCTGAAAAATTTTCAGGCTAAAAGTGAAAACTGATTCCGAACGTAGGCAGAAGCGGCAGCATGTTGAATGGCCGTGCATTCTGCACGATCTGTTCCTCGGTACTTTCATCCTCAAAAAGCACGAACCAGACGTTTTTCCGGTTACCGATGTTGTAAATCTGCAGATACGGTGTCATCGACCATGAGCCAAAACTACGTCTCCAGGTGATGCTGAGATCGAGTCGCGCATAGGGCGGCAGCCTGTAGGCGTTGATCGTCGTGGGATAGAGCTGAAAGCTGGCGTTGCCCGTGGGCCCGTTGCCAAACCCACCGGAACCGTCATAGTCCGGTGTGGCATTCGCCGTATAGGCTGAGCTCGGCAGTGTGATCGGCTGGCCTGACGAATAGACGAAATTCAATCCGAGCTGCCAACTGCTCTTGTCCGGCTGAAAACCGGCTCCGCGCAGTTCGCGCAGGGCGTTTTTGATATCGATGTTGGCGACGATATTCACCGTCGAGGTACGGTCGTGGCGCGGAGGGTAGCTGCGTCCCTGGTTGATACCATCGACGGTGTACTCCGTGCGCGCCAGGGCATAGCCGATCCAGCCGGTGATGGCGCCGGTGTCGCGGCGCAGCAGCAGTTCCAGCCCGCGCGAAAAACCATCGCCGCGGTTGAAAAGGCCATCAGTGGTGGTATAGACCGGCTCGTTGTTTTCATAGCCGCCGGGCTCGATCTCCGTAATCAGAAAATAGTTGAAGGAAAAAAGATTGCGGTAGCTTTTGTAGTATGTCTCGATTTCCAGGGAATATTGCTCGGCAATTTCCTGCTCAAAACCGAAGATGAAATGGTCTGAGCGCGACTGGCTCTGGTACTTGTTCGAGGTTGTCCAGATATCGGCGAAAAAGGGGCGCGGGATTCGGTGCAGGTATTGAAAATAGCGCCCGCTGGCGAATTTGAGATTCGTCGTCTCGGTCAGGCGGTATTTTGCGGAGAAGCGCGGTGAAAAATCGAGAAAGGTGCTGTCCGAGCTGAAATAGTTACCCCGGACTCCGGCCCGTACATCCCACAGGGGCGACGGCCGCCAGTTCAGCGTGCCATACAGAGCGGTGTGCCTGCTGCGCGACCTGACATCCACCCGGCCGCCGGGAAATCCATGCTGGTAAACCGTGCGCAGGGTTTTCTGCTCCAGGCCGAACCGTGCGATCAGCTTCTCCGAGGCGTGGAATTCAAAATCGCCTTTGACTGTAATGTCAGAGATGGTATTGTACTCGGACACCTCGATCGATTCGGTAAAACCAAAGTCTGATGCAAAACGGCTGCCGGTAACCAGCATGTTCATGAACAGCCTCGGGCTGAACAGATGCGTCCAGCGTACGCTGCCGGTGCGGTTCCCCCAGACGTAGTTGAAGCCGGCTGAGTTGTCTGTATCCGGGTTGAAAATGACGTCGAGGTTATCCTGCCCGCCGAAACCGCTGATGGTCAGCTTGTTGGCGTGGTCGATGTCGATGAAAGCTTTGATGTTGCCATCGTAGAAATAGTACTCCGGTATATCATCGATCGCTTTGCCGACGGTTTTATCGAAGTAGGTGCGCCGCAGGGAGCCGGAAAGAGAACCAAAATCGCCCAGGGGAAACTGCAGCGTGGACTTTGCCGACAGCAGGCTGATGGCCACGACACCCTCGGCGCGGTTGCGGTTGCCGTCGAGGTTGGTGACATTCAGCACCGAAGACAGTCGCCCGCCGTGCTCGGCACCAAAACCACCCTTGGAGACTTCCACCTTTTTGATCGCATCGGTGTTGAACGTTGAAAACAGGCCAAAGGCGTGCTCCGGGTTGTAAACATCGGCACCGTCGAGCAGGTACAGGTTCTGGTCCGGCGTGCCGCCGCGGATGTACAGCGCTGATGAATAGTCCGAAACCGGCAGGATGCCGGGCAGGGTCTGTAGCGAGCGCAGCAGGTCTGCCTCGGCGATCTGTGGAATGCGGTTCAGAGCGCGTGCGTCCATCTCCAGTTGTGAAACCGGTTTGTTGAACAGGCGCTCGCTGATGCGGCCCGAATCGGCTGTCACCACCACGGTCTGCATGTTGATGATGCTCTGCTCCAGATCGATGCGCAGCTTGTGGATCTCCCCGGCGTTGATGTGAATTTCGCGCGAAAAAGGTTTATAGCCGATGTAGCGCGCTTCGATGGTGTACGTCCCCTGGGGGATGCCGGTGATGACGAAGTAGCCGCTGACGTTGCTGCTGCCGCCGATCGTGGTGCCGGCGAGAAAAACGTTGGCGCCGATCAGCGCCTCACCGCTGGCCTGGTCATAGACATAGCCACTGATTGTTCCCGTGTTCGCCTTCTGCGGGAATCCTGCTGCCGGGCGCAAAAAGACGCCGGCAGAAAGAATCAAAATGAGAAATCGTGCCATGAACAATTGCCTGATTGTGCGAAGAGTGGATGTGATCCCGAGTTATTCAAAAATGAGCACTGCGTGCCAGAAAACTCGGGATGATTGAATAACTTTGTTCGAGGAGGTATCTTCCGGTACTGAACCTGAGCGATTTATCTTTGGGACAAGAAAGCAGCAGACAAAGCTGCTTACATGGCTTGAGATATTCAATTATCGGTATCTGCTGTCTGGTTGTTCTGTTCTCACAGTTTTGGTCTGAAGCCGGGTATCACCGCGAAGGCGCGAAGAGCGCGAAGAGCGCTGAAGTGTAATAAAAGCCAATACCAGCAGCCCCCGGCCGTTCCTCTTTTTTTTCTT
>DRLW01000328.1 GCA_011375275.1 Bacteroidota bacterium | reverse complement strand
GACGAGAAAGGGAGGCGATGGTAACCGTTCGTAGTGCGCGCTTCAGCGCGCCTGAAACCCGCCAATTTCACCCGGACACCGGAATCCCCACAGTACACGTGCAGACTCGCGGCGCTGGTAGTGTCGCCTTGCGCTCGTGCCCTGCCCCGCAGGAGCGGGGCAAAAGGGGCGTCACACCGCAGGAGCGGTGTGACGAGAAGGGAGGCGAGGGCTGGACATTATTCTCCAACTGCTGTTTACTATTCTGAACATCTCCATCGACACCCCCGTCCATTGAAAACGATAACTTCTTTTATTTCAGCAGTTTACAAAAACACAAAAATTGTGGCATATATCTTGAATGAGTAAAGCGCGAATTTCGATCCGCCGGCGGTATTTACCGGCAGAAAGAAGCCGGCAAACTCATGCGGGCTGGAGCTCCTGACCAAATTTTGGAGGGCAAATATGAAACGCTTACAGCCGTATCCAGTCGCAGTCGCACTCAGCTTCATCTTTCTCATCCTCTACACAGCATGCATCTCCCTGCATCTGGCCGTCGATATTTCCAACTGGCCCATGGCCCGGCTCTGGGAGATGACCTTATTCGGTTTCAGTTGGGTTTCAACGCTAAGTTACTTCACGGGAGCACTCGAGCTTCTACTCGCCGGCTTTTACATTGCCTACACCCTGATCCCGTTATACAATTATTTTGATCAGAAACACAGACATCAGGAGGGCATTACCATGAAAGCGATCCATTTCAAACCCGTAGCACTGGCACTCACACTTTTCGGTGTCATCACCTTCACGCTGTGTAATCTTTTCGATCTCGTTTTCCCACGCTGGGCAATGGATGAGCTCTGGCAGATTCTCCTGCCCGGCTATACCGGCGTAAACTGGAGCAGTTATTTCATCGGCCTGATCGGCATCGTCGCCTATGGCCTGTACATCGCCGGTGTTTTCGTACCGATTTACAACTACTTTCGCTCAGCCGAACTGGCTGAAGTGGACTGATGAGCCGTCACAGGCCTTTTCAGGATAGATAGTCACCAACCAACAGGAGGTGAACCATGAAGACCGCAACACGTACTTTCGTTCTGATCGCCGCTGCAACCGTTGCCTTTGTCTCAGCGCACCCCATCTTAGCCCAGGGGAAAATGGGCACTGAGCACATGCGCGGCCAGCAAAATATGATGAACCAACAGCACATGATGAACCAGCAACACATGATGAACATGAACCAGATGATGCAGCACATGCAGGAGATGATGAAGAAAACCTCCGGTATGGTTCACATGATGCAGGGCAAGGAAGGCACATCACACATGGCTGGCAACATGCACGCGATGATGAACATGACACAAGGCATGGATAATATGGCCAAAGGCATGCATACTTTCATGCAAAACATGAACTCCATGATGCAAGACAAGACCATGATGCAGAATCCCGAAATGAAGAAACGGATGGACGAGATGCACAAGCAGATGGGACAGATGATGGGATCTCTCGACAGCATGATCAAGAACATGGAAGCTTTGCAAAAAAGCACGGCTAAAAAATGAAAAAACCCTCCCTCCACACACCTGTACACATCGTCAATGTGAGGCGTCATCCCCGACGCCTCACATTTTTATTGCTCTTTTTCTTAGCACCGGCGATGTTGGCACAGGGACAGTGGATCGCCAATACCAGTGCCCAGATCACACAGGGGAGTTACTATTTTGGACAAACCGCATCGACATTTTCATTCATTCCCGGGATGCGTTATCAAACAAGCACCTGGAGTATCGATCTGTCGGTTCCCTATCTGATTCAAAACAGCGATCTGGTCAACAGTACCGGGTCGATGTTTTTCCCAACCGGCGAGGGCCATCACCAGCAGGAGAGCAACCGGCCGGGTGGCTCGCATCACGGCGGCATGGCAGATGCCGGCGGCCAGTCATGGGATTCCGGCATCGGCGACATGCTCGTTCTTTTCAGCAAAACCCTGTTCCGGGAGCAGGACTATTCGCCCTCCGTCGCAGTAACCGCTCAACTCAAAGTACCCACTGCCTACCGTGGGCTCAACTATGGCACGGGTGAGTTTGACTATGGCGCCGGGCTGTCCCTCAGCAAAAAATACGGCACCCTGGCTGCCTTTCTCGACCTCGGCTACCTGATCATCGGTGACCCTGAGGGAATCACCTATCTCGACCCGGTCATGGCCGGAGCGGGGATCGGCAAATTTTTTCAACATGGCAAATATTCTGTTCTTTTTTATTATCAGACCTATAGCAAGATCATCGAGGCTTATGAGGCGCCGCAGCAAATCTCAGCGATGCTGAGCATGAAATTCGGCAAAGCGCAGTACCTTTCGATCAATGCCCTCCGCGGCCTGAGCGAAACCAGCCCGGATTTCAGTGTGACCCTTGGTCTGCAACAAAACTTGTAACCTTCAAAGCCAACGGGAATAGATTATGGAACACAAACACGACCACCAGCATGGTGACCATGAAAAACACGCGCACCATGACCACGACCACTCCGAACATGATCATGCACAGCAGCAAAGCGCCGGGCACGATCATGCAAAACATGACCACTCCCAGCACCAACACGCGGGGCATGATCACGGCAAAAAGGGTCATGATGAACACCACGGCCATCATGATCATCACGCCCACATGGTAGCCGACTTCCGCAAGCGCTTCTGGATTTCTCTTTTGATAACGATTCCCATCCTGCTGCTTTCCCCCCTGATCGCCGGTTTTCTCGGCATCGAACAGGCTGTCAGTTTTCCCGGACAAATTTACGTGCTCTTTATTCTGGCCAGTGCTGTTTTTTTCTACGGCGGTTATCCCTTTCTGAACGGCATGCGCGAGGAGCTCAGCAAGATGCGGCCGGGGATGATGACCCTGATCGCTGTGGCCATCGTCACGGCATACATCTACAGCGCTGCTGTGGTCTTTGGTTTGAAAGGCAAGATGTTTTTCTGGGAACTGGCCACGCTGGTCGATATCATGTTGCTCGGCCACTGGATCGAGATGAAATCTGTGATGGGCGCTTCGCGGGCGCTGGAGGAGATGGCCAAGCTGATGCCGAAAGATGCCCATAAAATCATGGCAGACGGCAGCACAGCCGACATCCCGATTTCCGACCTGCATGTCGGCGACCGTGTGCTGATCAAGCCGGGTGAAAAACTGCCGGCCGACGGCAAAGTCATCGATGGCGAGTCCTGGGTGGACGAATCTCTGCTCACAGGCGAGTCCAAGCCGATCCGCAAAAAAGCCGGCATGCCTGTCGTCGGGGGTGCTATCAACGGCGATGGCTCTCTGACTGTGGAAGTGACCAAGGCGGGCGAAGATTCTTTCCTGTCGCAGGCGATCGAGCTGGTACGTCAGGCGCAGGAGAGCAAATCGAAAACCCAGGACCTGGCGAACCGGGCCGCGCTCTGGCTGACGATCATCGCACTGACCGCTGGTGCCGGCACCCTGCTGGTCTGGCTTTTCGTGATGGATCAGGACCTCGCTTTTGCCCTCGAACGCGCGGTTACGGTCATGGTTATCACCTGCCCGCACGCCCTGGGGTTGGCGATACCGCTGGTCGTTGCCGTATCCACGGCGCTGTCCTCACGCAATGGCCTGCTGATCCGCAACCGGACGGCTTTTGAGCAAGCGCGCAACATCGACGCGATCATCTTCGACAAAACCGGCACCCTGACCCAGGGCAAGTTCGGTGTCACCGACATCCTGCGTTTTCAGGAAGACTACGACGAAGATGAGCTGCTCAATATCGCCGCGGCTGTGGAAAACCATTCCGAACACCCGATCGCGCGCGGGATCGTCGCCTCAGCGAAAAAGCCGCACTCTGTGGAAAATTTCAAAGCCATTCCGGGAAAAGGCGCCCAGGGATTGGTCCAAGGCAAGTCGGTTAAGGTCGTCAGCCCCGGTTTTCTGCAGGAGAACGGCATCCAGATCGCGGACAAGCGCATCGGCACCTTATCCGCCCAGGGCAAAACCGTGGTTTTTCTGATCATCGACGATACGGTGCAGGCAGCCATCGCCATGGCAGATATCATCCGCGAGGAATCCAAACAGGCGATCAGCCGCCTGAAAAAGATGGGCATCAAATCGATGATGCT
>DRLW01000327.1 GCA_011375275.1 Bacteroidota bacterium | reverse complement strand
TGCAGCAGACTCAGCTTGCCGGTAAAATCGCTGCAGCCGGGCTCGGCGCGTACTATTTCCGCGGCCAGCTCCTGTTCGGCCTGGCTGCCGAGGATGCAACAACGTTTTCCTGATGCGATAACAGCCCTGGCGACCTCAGCAAAGCGTTGCACCGGCCAGCGTTTTGTTGCAAAACCCGCACCCGGTGCAAGAGCGACAAAGTCGCCCGCATTGAGAAACTCCACAGCAAACTGTGGCAAGGCAGCTTCAGCCTCATCCGGCCAGAACAGCTCGGTGCCCTGCCCGTCGTCATCTATGCCGAGGCCGGCGGCAACATCGAGATAACGGCGGTACACAGGCACGATCTCTTTGTACAAATTCCACCCGGTTTTCACCAGCAGAAAACGGCGGAAGCCATACTTTTGCAGGCGTTTTTTATAACCCTGCCCGAGCCCGCGTGCAAGATAGAGCGAGCGAAAATTTTTGTGCAGGTCGAGTACTGCTGAATAGTTCTGCTGCTGCAGTTTTGCCCGCATCGCCCGCAGGCTGGCAAAGTCAGCCCGTGCTGGCAGTGTATAGACTGTATTCAGCGCCGGGTGATGGCGCACCAGTTCTGCGAAAGCCTCTTTCACGACAAAATCGATCTGCGCGTGGGGAAACAGTGCACGCAGCCTGCGAATCAACGGGGTCGTGAGGACGATATCGCCTATCGAGCTCAGGCGGATCAGCAAAATTTTCTCCGGCACCCCGTCATTCATCGTGTTATTTCGCGTTCTCTGCGCTGTTTAAGAGGCAAATTCGGGCAGCGATTTGAACCACTCGATGGTACGTTTCAAGCCGTCTTCCAGCTCGACTTTGGGTTCCCAGCCGAGCAGCTCCTTTGCCCGGGTGATGTCAGGCTGGCGGATTTTCGGATCATCCTCAGGCAGTTCCTTGTAGGCGATCGTACTGCTGGAGCCGGTAAATTCGAGAATTTTATCGACGAGCTGTGAAATGGTCATTTCATTCGGGTTACCGATATTGACAGGATCGTGCGTGTCAGACATCAGCAGCCGGTAGATTCCTTCGATGAGATCATCGACATAACAGAAACTGCGTGTCTGCGAGCCATCACCGAAGACAGTGATCGGCTCACCGCGCAGGGCCTGGGGGACGAATGCCGGAATGGCGCGGCCGTCATTGACGCGCATGCGCGGGCCATAGGTGTTGAAAATACGCACGATCTTGGTATCGACATCGTGATAGCGGTTGTAGGCCATGGTCAGGGCTTCGGCAAATCGTTTGGCTTCGTCATAGACGCCGCGGGGGCCCACCGGGTTGACATGTCCCCAGTAATCTTCCTTCTGCGGGTGCACCAGGGGGTCTCCATAAACTTCCGAGGTACTGGCGAGCAGAAATGTGGCGCCTTTTTCCAGCGCCAGTCCCAATGCTTTGTGCGTACCCATAGCACCGACCTTGAGGGTCTGTATCGGCAGCTTGAGATAGTCCATCGGGCTGGCCGGTGAAGCGAAATGCAGAATATAGTCGATCTCTCCGGCGACGTAGATGTACTCAGTTACGTTGTGTTTGATGAAATGAAAACGCTCGGACTGCAAATGCTCGATATTGTTGATGGATCCGGTCAGCAGGTTATCCATCGCGATCACTTCATGGCCCTGTTTGAGCAGATACTCACACAGGTGCGAGCCCAAAAATCCGGCACCTCCTGTCACTAATGTCCTGGGCATGTTGTCTTCCCTTTCGCTGTTTCGGTGTCGTGCTTGTGTGTGGTTGTTGCTAGATCAATCATCGGGAGTGGGCGCCAAAACCTGTCCTGGTTTGACGCAGTCGTCATGATTTTCGAGAAAATAGCACTCAATGCTCGCGCATGGTGATAAACTGTACCAGTTTGATGAGCACATCTTTGTACGTCGAATCCGGATAATAGCTGAGCATGCCGATCGCTTCGCTGGTCAGGCGCTGGGCGCGCTCATGCGCATAAGCAACGCCGCCATTTTCTTCGATAAAGCGGATGATCTCTTCGATGTCTTTATCTTTGGCGCCGTTTTTCACCAGGCGGATAATCCTGCGGGCTTCCCTGCGCTCGGCTTTTTTCAGAGCGTGCAGCAGAGGCAGTGTGATTTTATTCTCGCGCAGATCATTGCCGATGGGCTTGCCGGTTTTTTTCTCGCGGCCGAGCAGATCGAGCAGATCATCGCGAATTTGAAACGCCAGCCCGATATTTTCACCAAACTTGCCCATCATCTCAAACTCTTCCCCCCTGGCATCCGCTGTCACGATGCCGAGCTGGCAGGCTGCTGTAATCAGCGAAGCGGTTTTGTCGCCGATCATGCGGAAATAGATATCCTCCTCCATCCAGAAATCTTTGCTGCGCTCCATCTGCAGCAACTCGCCCTGGCTCATGCGCTCTGCCGTGCGCGAGATGATTTCAAAAACGGCAAAATCCTGCAAACTCAACATCGAGAGCAGGGATTTGGAAAAGAGATAATCGCCGATCAGAATGGAAATTTTATTTTTCCAGATGGAATTGACAGAAGGAAAGCCGCGGCGGCGATAGCTGTCATCCACGACATCATCGTGAACCAGAGTCGCTGTGTGCAGCAGTTCGATGATCGCTGCTGCCTGCAATCGCTTCTGTGAGGGTTCCTGCCCACCGAGGCGGCTGACGAGGAGAACGAGAATAGGACGCAAGCGCTTGCCCCGGTTTGAGACAAGATAGCTGACGACTTTATCTATGAGAAAAATATCAGATTTCAGGATCGACTTGAACTCTTTCTCAAAAGCATCGAGATCACTTCTAATCGGCGCAAGTATTTCTTTTAACCGCACACAACCCTCTGCCATGGTCTGCCGGCTCCGGGCATAAGCCCTCTGCCGCCCCGACCCGTTTCCGTTTTACATTCCTACCCCGATCGATTGGCACATTTTCATCCGGCGCATGATGATCGGGATAACCTGAAAATTCATATTTTTTCAAAACAGGGCCTGAACTGAAAAACTCAGGGTATCCAATTACTCAGCCAACCGTGCCTGGCCCGGATACGGCAACTGTCATTCCGGCCAAGCGAAGCGCCGTGCCGGAATCTCATCTTTTCTGTCACGTGCCTGAGTCCGGGAGATTCCGGTCTTCCCCTGCGGGGAAACCGGAATGACCTTTCGGGTGCAGGCATGTGCTGTTGTCAAACGGTCTGGTTGAAAAGATAAAACCGTACTGAGTTTATTGGATAACCAGACTGAAAAACTGAAAAACCCTGCACAATCAATTGGAAGGCGTTTCATCACGTATTCTGCCCGGCCATTGCGACTATCCGTGCGCTGAACGCACATCTGCGGACAAACCGGGATAATAGATAAACGAAACGCCCAATGTACACAATAAATGCTTT
>DRLW01000326.1 GCA_011375275.1 Bacteroidota bacterium | reverse complement strand
CACCACCGCATCGACCGGCAGCGGATTTTGTGTTTCATCGGCAAAATTCAGATTGATGTACACAGCCTCACTCGCCGCTTCTGTGCCGGCATTTTCAAAAAACGCATACAGCTCCACGCCGGCATTCTCCGGCAGGCGCAGGCCGTAGCCTTCGGGCACGATCATGACGGAATGATCGTACGCTCCGCCGGCGAGATAGGCCTGAAACAGCGCCGGCTGCAGATTCGCAGTGATGTACTTTCCCCGTGCATCGCGGACATCGCGGATGAAGCCAACCGGCGGACGGCTGGTTTCAGGCATGCTCTGCAGTGAAAAGAGCTCGACCTGCCGGGCTTTTGCCGTTGCAGCAATTTCTATTTTATTTAACAACATCTCGCTGTCGCTCGCGGGCAGCAGATAGGTGAGAATTTCACGATTTTTCTCCGGTTGTACCTGCAAGCCGGTGAGCGCGAGCTGCACCCCATTTTCAGGCACGGCCGGGGGCACAAATGGCGCATCCGCAACATAGCGCGTGGTGTCTGCAAGCAGCAGCGTATCCACGACCGCCCCGCTGTCCGGGGCACCGGCGATGATCCACTGGCGCAGAAATTCGAGCTGGCCGTTGGTCAGCGGGGGCAGGCCCAACGGCATGCCAGCGCCGTAATCGGGATTCGCAGCAAAGAGCTCGGGCTCTCTGTGTGCATTGACTTTCAGCCACAGAAAACTTTGTGCAACACTGGCTGCACCGCGAGACCCGAGGCGCACCAGACTATCCGCGGCAGCGGCAGCATTTTTCGGCGGAACATCGAGCAACTCGGCGTACGCCCGGTCTGCTGTCAGAATCAAACCGGACTGCTCAGCAAAAGTATTGCCCGCGACGTGACACACGGTACAGTTTGTATCGAAGATATTTTTCTGGATAAGCTCGAATGTGGAAACCAGGGTTGTATCCACACCAGCGGGCGGATCAGACGGGGCAGCCAGCGGATAAAATAAACCGAGCAGGCGCATCATTTCGCCTTCCCCGCGCACTCCGTAGCCGATCGTCTCCGAACCCGTGTTTTCATATTCCACACGCAGCGCGATCGTGTCGCCGGCGGCGAGCTCGAGCGGCGGATCGAAATCGACAACTTCGGGGTACTCCCAATCGTCTTCATCGAGCAGAACGAAGCCGTCGTGCGCACCGCCGCGCACCGTGGCGGTAAAACGTCGCATCGCAGAATGTGCCTGTGGCCAGAGACGAAAAACAGCCATTGCCTCGCTGAGTGCAAAATATTTTTCCAGCACGGTCACAGCATTGGGCGGCAGGGAAATCTCACGATTTTCGAGGGATAAGAAGTCCGCGATGTGGGCAATCCTGTCTTTTCTTTCACTGTAAAAATTGATCGAAGCTCGCCCCTGACTTTCGTTCGATTTTCGATTGGCAAAAAAGAGATCGAGGTCCACGCTCGCGCCCGGCGGCAGTTTGATTGCCACGCTGTCGGGAAGCTCCCATCGCTGCTGCGGCGCCAACGCCGGATGCAGCAGAGCATACCACGGTTCTGCTGCAAACCCCTGCCCGTCCGGCTGGCCGCCCGGCAGCAGGCCATCACGTAACTGATCGAGGGCGGGCAGACTGTCCGCCGGCGTCCCATCCCGAAAAGCAAACACACGCGCATGCCGGCCATTGCTGCTCAGTTTGCTCTCGATGCCCGTGAGATACAAGGTATCTGTTTCGGAGAGGACTTTACGCACGAGCACTTCCCGATCCTGCCCCGGTTGCACAGCAACATTTTCCACAACGATCTGCACTCCGGACTGCGGAGCTGGTAACGGAGTGTACGCCGTGGCTGCCGGCAGACTGGTATCCTGCAGCGCGACGCTGTCCGCAACCGCGCCTGTCTCCGGCGCTCCGGCCTGCAGCCATTCGCGGATAAACGCAAGCTCGCCGTTGGTGAGACTGGTCCCTCCGAGCGGCATCATCTGCCCGAATTCCGGCTGCAGCGGCGCTGCTGTGTTGATCTTTTTCCACAGAAAACTGTGCTCAGGCACGCCATCTGCCGCGAGACGGAGCAGGCCATCTGCCGCGGCTTGTTTGTTCTTTGCCGGACGCCCCATCAGATTTGCGTACGCCGAATCACCACTCAACACCAGCCCGGACTGGCGTGCATAACTGCTGCCGTCACTATGGCAACTGATACATTTGTTGTTAAAAATATCCGTTTGGATGACAGCCCAGGAATCGCGTTGCTTCGGCGGATCGACGGTGACCTCGTTCTGGGTGTAATAGCCGAAGAGAATCATCATTTCGTCAGTGTCGGAGAGGCCATACCGCACCGTCTCGTCGTGGAAGTTGAAATATGTCGTCTGCAGGCGCAGGCCCTCGCCCGGCTTGAGCTTGAGTGGCGGGTCGAGATTGAGAATCGGCGGGTGCTCCCAATCGTAGGAAATATAGACCAGCTCGCCATCACGTTCACCACCGGCGACGTAAACAGAAAACTCTTTCATCGTTTCGTGCGCGTGCGATACGAGCATGAAAATATTCGTGTTCCGGTGAAACGTAAACGTCTTTTCGACAACGGTTTCCTGTTGCGGCGGCAATACGATATCGCGGTTGTCGAGGAAGAGAATGTCAGCGACTTCTTCGTACTCATCCGGCTCAGCAAAATAGAGATTTGTGTACACCTCGCCGGGGATCGTCGCACCGGTGCTGTTGACATAGTGCGCGTTCATATCCAGCCCTTTTCCTGCGGGCAGGCGCAAGGCGATGCCGGGAGGAAAATGATAGTTCAGATAGGGCCATTGCGTGCCGGCAAAGAAAGTGTGATACTCCATCGTACGCAGAGTTTCGCGAACAGGCGTGCCGGTGGAATCGCGCACGTCTCGCAGGGTAAAGGGCTGTGGCAGACGATCAGCAGGCGTGTCATCGCGGAACATGTACAGGATAAAATGATGGCTCCCGGGACGCATGGTGCTTTCAATGCGTTTGATAAATACATCCTCGCTGTTGTTCAGCGGATCGTAATAAAACACCTCGCGGTTCTCCCCGGTGGCCCAGACATCGAACTCATTGAGATGCAACTGGATACCATTCTTCGGAACCTCCAGCGGCGCAAACTCGGGCGGTGTGTAACGGCTGGTATCTGCCAGTACCGACTCGTCGGCAACCACGCCCGTTTCCGGCGCTCCGGCGATAATCCATCTGCGAATGAGCTCGAGCTGACCGTTGGTGAGAAATTTACCGCCGAGGGGCATCAGGCTGCCATAATAGGGGTGGTCATCATAATAATGCTCCTGATCCTGCGCATTGACTTTCTCCCAGAGAAAACTCTTGTACAAAGACGGCAGGCCTTCCGTGCCGACGCGCAGCAAGCCGTCTGCACGCGCGGCGTCATTTTTCGGCGGCACATCAGCGAGCTGGCTGTAGGCACTATCCGCGGTGAGCACCAAACCCGACTGTCGCGCAAAAGGACTGCCTGCGACATGGCACGAAATGCACTCCTTGTCGAATATTTCCTGTTGGATCACCTGCCAGGTCGCGCGTTGCTGGCCAAATATGGATTGGGTGAGCACGAACATGAATAAAACCGAGAAGCTTTTCCGGGATGGCATCACCTGTATCTTCCTGCCTTAATGTTTTTCTGAGAATTATACCGGGTTGCGCGCGCCGGAGATGTTGCCGGCGCTACTTTGTGATTTATCTCTGAAATGTACTCGATGCCATCGGCAACTGCGGACATCTTTCCCCCCTACCCGAAGCGCACGCAGTCGCTGTCCGATGACGGTACAACTAAAAAAACATACCGATCACGACATCCGGGTATCCAGTTAACTCAGCAAACCGGGACCGGCTCAGATACCGGCTTCTGTCATTCCGGCCAAGCGCAGCGCAGTGCCGGGATCTCATCTTTTTTGGCAGGTGCCTGAGTCTGGGAGATTCCGGTCTTCCCCTGCGGGGAAACCGGAATGACGGTTCTGGGGCAGGCACGTGCTGTTGTCACGCAGTCTGGTTTAAAAAAATGCAACCGTGCTGAGTTAAATGGATAACCAGTATCATGGCACGTGTCACTTTCCCGACCCAATAAAACCCCCTTCTGTATCCGATGAAAAAATGGTTCTTTTCGATCTGCTTTCTGACTGGTACGATTCTTTTCGCTCGCCAGGACCCTGTTTCTGCCACGCGCAGCAGCCTCAGCCTGAACGGCACATGGGAGTTTACTCCCAAAGGGCAGGCCAAAACCACGATGCCCGTGCCCGGTTTCTGGGCCAACGAGTGGGATGATTACGGCACCGGCGAGACCGGTGATTACAAGCTTTTCCCCGGAGTCACCGATGGCGAATATGTTCGTACTTTCGATATTCCGGCAACCATGCAGGGGCAGCGCATCTGGCTAGCTTTCGAGTCGGTGAACTACATCGCCGATATTTACGTCAACAGCCGATTTGTCAGCACGCACAAAGGTGGATACGTCCCCTTCAAACTGGACATCAGCGATTTCGTCTCCGTCCCATCCACCGGCAACAGCCTGCGCGTGGTGTTG
>DRLW01000325.1 GCA_011375275.1 Bacteroidota bacterium | reverse complement strand
TTCGCAAGGTTTTGAAAAGATAGATGGATTTTTGAATGTGTTGATTGTTCAGCTCATCAGATTGAACAGATAAAATGAGAAAACCCCCGCCGGCTTTGATCAGGCCAGCGGGGGTTTTTGTTTTCAGTCCGGTCGAAATCATGTTTGCGATGCGCGCTTTGCAAAGAAATAGACGATCAGTCCGATGAGCAAAAAGGGCAGGAGCTTAAAAAACAGAATGACCGGCAGTAAGAACAGCCCCAGGGCACCGAAGATCAGTCCGAGGGGGAGCGCCACCAGCGTGAACACCAGCAGCGAAACCAGAAAGCCGATGATGTGCAGCGGCAGGGTCAGCGCAAAGACCGCAACGTGCAACATCGCTGCCATGACTTTGAAAACCAGAACGATGGTGAAAGCAAATAAAAAGATGATGATGAGTTCCATTGCGTACCTCCTGTGGTCGTGTGCGCTGAAAGTACGCGATAGCTCATGAGAAGTTTCATCAGCAGCCGCAGGACTCTGCGCCGGTATTTTCGCCTCCTGCCGGGGCTGAACAATCAAATGCACCCAGGTGCGTGCTGCGGTCTCCGATGATGGTGAAGTGCGCTCCATAGCGCGTGTCTTGCAGCATGCTGGCGGTATTGCCGCAGACAGCGACCGCGCGTCCACGCTCGAAAAGGTGGTGATCATCGAGCATGAAACGGTGCGGGTGCCCCGGAAGCGTGCCCTTATAGATGGCCACCTGGCCGTAATCTTCGCAGATGTCTTCCAGCGAGTCGAGCTTGAAAGCGCGGATCGTCTTTGATGTGAAAGAAACCATGCCGATTTTTTCTTCCACCTCCTCGTTGTCGATGGTGATGTCGCTGGAGGATACCACGCGATAATCTGCGATGCCGATCTTCTGCAGCATGCGGCGAAAATCTTCGATGTACAGCGCGCCACTCAAGCATTCTCCGTACAGCTCAGTGTCTTCCCGCAAGTGTGCCGGAATCCGGCGGTCGGCAAAGACGTCGGAAACGTACATTTCACCACCAGGTTTGAGCACGCGGAAGATCTCGGAAAACACGGCTTCCTTTTCCGGAGAAAGGTTGATGACGCAGTTGGAAATGACCACATCGACGGAGTTGTCTGCGATGCCGGCAGCCGCGAGGTCTTCGATGTAGCCTTTGCGAAACTCGACGTTGGGCTTGCTGAAGCCAAAGACCTGCATCTGCTTATCGACATGGCGGCGGGCGACCTCGAGCTGCTCATCGGTCATGTCCAGCCCGATGATGTGGCCCTCCGGACCGGCCAGTTTGGACGCGAGGTAAACATCCCTGCCCGTGCCGCAGCCGAGATCGAGCACGGTTTGGCCCTCCAGAGCCGGGGGAATCGGTGAACCGCAGCCGTAAAATTTCATCAGGATTTCATCGTCGAGCTGGGCGAGAATTTCGCGGTGTTCGCGGGGGATCGCATCGCTGGTGCAGCAGGCGTTGGTCTTCAAGTCGCTGTTGCGCTGCACGCGTTTGCTGTAGTAATCCTGCACGCGTTCGTAGGTGGTTTTGCTGGTATCCATATCTTCTCCGTTTTAGGTTCGCTGATTGAGTGGTTGTGCGGATCAGGCGGTTGCTCCGCCGCAACTGCTGCCTGCGCCGGCTGTGCAGCCGAAACAGTGTGGCGCAAATTTGATCTTCCTGCCGGCGATGCGATCATAATCGAAATTGAAAACCGTAGCCGGCTCTGGGGTTTCGACCGGCATCTCCAGCATCTGGTTGAAGTCGCAGTCAAAAATACGGCCGTCATGGCTGACACTGATCAGCGAGCGGCACATGATGCCCTCGGCAGCGCAGGGATTGAACGCAGAGATGAGTTTCTCCATATACTCTTCATAGCCACCGCGGCGTTTGAGCTGCTCCTTGAAACGGTGGATGGGCAGATTGGTGATCGTAAACAGGTTGTTGAACACCAGACCGAATTTTTCCCACAGCTCCTTTTTGAAGTCTGCTTCCAGAGCCGCCTGATCGCCGGGGAGAAAAGCGCCGACCGGATTGTACACCAGATTGAGCACGAGCCCGGTCTCATCTTTGCCATACCCCTGCTCGTTGAGCAGACGAATGCTCTCGATACTCTTGTTGAATACACCACGGCCGCGCTGTTTGTCGGTAAAATATTCCTGATAATAGGGCAGGGAAGAGACGACCTCCACGCCGTGCTGCGCGTAGAATTCCGGCAGATACGCCTTGCTCTCGCCCGTGACCGGGTTGCCGTCAAACGTGACGGTGAGGTTATGGCGCACGATGACATGCTTGCCCAGCTTACGCGCCTCGACGACGAGATAGTCGAAATAGGGGTTCAGCTCCGGAGCACCTCCCGTGAGGTCGAGGGTAGTGATCTGCTCGTGCTGCGCGAGAATCTCTATGCAACGCTCCACGGTTTCCATATCCATCTGCTCCGTACGCTTCGGAGATGAGTCCACGTGACAGTGCAGGCAGGCCTGGTTACAGAGTTTGGTGATGTTGATCTGCAGCGTATCGATGCGCAGTGGAGCGAGGTTCAGGCCGTGCTGTTCGACGACCGCTTCGAAGTCATATTCATCCTGAGTCTCTATTTGTATAAGAGGGGAACTTTCTGCCATCTTTTTCTCCATCGGTTGGGTGGTTATTATGCGCCGACTTTATCGAGAACATTGAGCATCTGCACAGCGTGCACGAGATCGATGCCCGCATCCATGGCCG
>DRLW01000324.1 GCA_011375275.1 Bacteroidota bacterium | reverse complement strand
GCCGATGCCGACACGTTGTTCGTGCTCAGGAAAAATATTCTGCCGCCCGACACCAGCACCACACCGGGCAAAACCGATCTTGCCATCAGTCTCTCGTCGCTGACCGACACCACCGCCGTCCGCGACGGCATTGAGCGCAACGCTGTCTTCCCCGGCGATACCCTGACCATGCAGATTCGCCTCACCAACAGCGGGCCGAATCAGGCCGACTCGATCCGCATCACACGCACTCTGCCGCCGGAGGTGCTGCTCATCGGAGAAGACTCATCTCCAAAGATCATCGAAACGCTGGCGCCCGGAAGCGGTACTCTCTTCTGGTTTGACGTCAGAGTTCAGGATTCCCTCGCCGCGGAGATCACAGAGCTGGTCAGCACGGCACAGCTCATTGCCGCAAACGATTCTGTCGCTGCAAACAACGCCGATGCCGACACGTTGTTCGTGCTCAGGAAAAGCACCCTGCCGCCGGATACCAGTGCCAGCCTTGCCGACCTCGCCATACGCCAGTTTCTGCGCACCGATTCCAGCAGCATCTCCGCAGGAGGGGACACCCTGTGGTTTGCGCGCGCGGGCGAGCTGATCACCTTCACCCTGCTGATCGAAAACAACAGCACGGCAACGGCGCGGGATATTCTGGTGCAGGATTTTCTGCCCGATTCGGTGCTCGCAGCAGGGCCGGTTTCGTGGCGCGTGCCCAGTCTTGACGGCAACAAGAGCATGGCTCTTTCCCTGCAGGGGCGGTTGGCAGAAAACATGCCGGCCGGGCTTTTCGTGCTGATCAACCGCTGCACCGTTCAGGCCAGCAACGAGGACACGACCAAACTGCAGGATAATGCCAGCGAACTGCGTTTTTTCCATTTCCGCGGGCAAACCAGGCCGCCGCAGATCATGGCCGAGCCCGAGATCGTCAATGTCCGTGCGCCGGTGCAAGTCTCCGTGCGCAGCGACACGCCCACACGCTGGTGGGACGTCCGCGTGATCCGGGCTGACGGCAGCATCGATTCCAGCTATGCCGATGCGTTCATCAGTCGCACCCCGCTGCCTGCCGGCACATGGCTGCAGCTGGAGCCGGATTTCAGCGATACGCGCATGGTCTCGGATCAGGAGCTGGAACCGCTGGCTTTTGAGCTGCACACCCTCGACCTGCTCGGACGGCGCGAGGTTGCGCGCACCACCATACAGATTCGCAGCAACAACGATTTTGCACTGGAACGCAACATCTTCCGCCCGGGCGTCGAGCAGACGATCGACATCACCTTCAAGCTCAGCTCGAACCGGGAAGCAACGCTGGACCTGTACGATGTCGCCGGACGGCACGTGTCGCGCTTATCCAAAGCGCCGTATCAGGCGGGCTGGAACAGCTACCCGTGGAACGGCCTGACCGAAAGCGGACAACCCGTGGGCAGCGGCGTTTACGTGGTCACGATTCGCTCCGGCAATTACCATTCATGGAAAAAACTGATCGTGGTGCGATGAAAAAGAGGCGAGGACAATTTCGGATTTTGACCGTCCTCCTGCTGTTGGCAGTCATGTCAGTGCCGCAGGTACAGGCCCAGTTGCGCTCGGGCGGGGCCTATCTGAAAATCATTCCCGGTGCGCGCCAGCAGAGCCTTGGCAGCAGCCTGACCGGTGTGATCACCGCCCCTTCCGCCCTGTTTGCCAATCCCGCTGCCGCCGGTTTTCTGCGCGAATGGCAATTGCAGGGCAGTTTTTCCAAATGGCTGCCGGATATTTACAACTCATCTCTGCTGCTGAGCACGCGCATCCTTCCCTCGCGGCTGCGTGCCTTCAATCTTGCTCTGGGCATCAACCACCTCGGTGTCGGCGAGTTCAACAGCTCGAACCGCGCTGCTGCCCCGGTTTCTGCCGGAGAGACGGTGTTTACCCTCGCGCTTGCCAAAGCCGTGCGTCTGGGCAGTGCCGAGCTGTCTTTCGGCAGCAATCTGAAATATTACCGAAGTGTCCTGGCCGGATACAGCGCCGGTGCCGGCGTGGTCGATGCCGGGCTGCTGCTGCGCTCGCGGCGTTTTGCACTGCCTTTTTTCGACACCCTCACCGGCTGGCGGTATGCCGTGCTCTCCGCGGGTTTTTCCATGACCAACATGGGCGGGCCGCTGCAGTATTTTCAGGAAAACACACCGCTGCCGCGTACGTTCCGCGCCGGCGTTGCTGTCAACCTCGGCAGCCACACCGGGTCGCAGTTTCATTTCACTTTGGACTATCGCCGCGTGCGCGACGAACGCGATGTCATGAGCTTCGGCGGCGAGCTGACCCTGAAAAACCGCATCGTTCTGCGCAGCGGCTACAACTTCGATCAGGATTTACTCGGCGGGTTTACCTTTGGCATCGGCGTGCAACTGGATGACCCCGGCGGACGCGCGGGCCGGAATCGCCGCATCGGGCTGGATTTTGCATCGCTGCAGCAGAATATCTTTTTCAGCTCGCCCTATCGCGGCAGCGCGCAGTTCCAGCCGATCGGGCCGGAGCGGTTTTATTTCATCGAGCCAGTGTTCGATGCGTTTCTCACCAATCCGCAGATCACCTTCCGCTGGACAGCCTCGCAGGACCCGGACCTGTACGATGACGTTTCCTACCGCCTGCTGGTCAGCGATTCTGAGGCGTCGCTCCGCGCTGTGCTGGACAGCCTTGCACAGCAGAATTTTTTTCCGGAAAATTTCGATTCACATCCGGACTTAGTGATCAACACGCGCTGCGACAGCACGGTTTTTCATACCGGCGAACTGCAGGGCGGCGACTATTTCTGGAGTGTGATCGCCATCGATCGTGATGGCCATTTTCGCCTCATTCGTCGCGGCGACAGGGTGATTTCGCGCTTCGAACTGGCAAAACCGGAGCTGCAGATTACCGGCATTCGCTTTCAGCCGCACAAATGGATCACGCAGGATTCGCTGCAGGGCGAGTTGACGGTCGTCTTCCGCAACAGCGGCCAGCTTCGCGCCCGCAACATCGCGCTGAAAATCAACGAAATGCCCGCAGACCATCTCACAACCAAGATGCCGGCAACCGTGCCGCGAAAACGCACGCTGTACAGTACGCTCATCACTGAACTGCACCCGCTGCAAACAGATTCCCTGACCTTCCAGTGGCAAAGCGACTACCACGGGCTGATGCGCATCACCGGCGAAATCGATGCTGCGCAAACAGTCGTGGAAGAGGATGAGGACAACAACCGGCTCGAAAGAGAATTTTACACCATCCCGAAAGGCTTCATGCTGACAGACAGCAGCGTTACGGCACTGCAGCAGCCGATTATTCCCTACCAACTGCCGTTCATCGCGGAAGTGTTTTTTGCGGTGAATTCCAGTGAGGTCGGCCCTGAGTACACAAAAAGCTGGATTCTCGGCCCGATACTGGATACGCTGGCCACGCGTCTACAGGCCAATCCCGAATTGCACATCACTCTGACCGGCTTTGCGGACCCGAATTCCGACACGCGTGGCAGAGATCTGGCGAGGGAACGTGCACTCGCTGTGCGCGCTGCCCTGCTGGCGCTCGGTGTGCAGCCGGAGCAAATCCGGGACATCCGTGCGCGGGTTCTGCCCAGGCGCCCTACGCCGGCCAACCCGGATGATGCACGCTGGGTTTTTCAGGAACGGCGCAAAGTCGAAATCAGCAGCAGTGAGGGCGAGGCGCGTCTGTTTCTGCCGGTATCGTTCACCAATTACGCCCCGAAACGCTACCTGCCAGTCGTATTCACCAGTTCGATCCGGGGCAGCCTGCCGGTCACACAGGCAATTCTGCGCTTGTCGCACACATTCCTGTCCGACAGCGTCCGCCTGGGCAGCGAAGTCTCCGGCATGCGCATCAGCGGCCTGACTGGCTGGAAACATCATAACAGCAATCCATCGCATCCGGGTCAGTGGCTGGATAAAACCGTCGAGTACAGCGTGCAGGTTATCGACGCCCTGGGCCGGGAATTCCGGACATTTCCCTCTCAGGTCACCCTGCGCAGCGACACCACGGTACAGGAACGGCGCTTTATCTGGCCGCTCAAATTCGGCCGCATCGAGCCGGTGTACTCCTTTTATTGGGAAAAACTCTTCGAGCAGATCGATACGATTCTCAAAGATAAGGAGATGCGTATCCGCTTTGCCGGCCATGCCTGCGCCATCGGCCCGATTGCGATCAATCAGCGACTCTCGCGCGCTCGCGCCACGGTTTTCCGCGATACCCTGCTGCAGGCCATCGCCACCAATTTCCCGCAAGATTTCGAACGCATCCGCACACAGTTCGACGAAGCAGCCGGTTTTGGCGAAAGCCGGCCCTTTTCACTGGTCACCAGTGACGGCGCCAAAGAGACACCGGGCGACAACGAAACACCCCTCGGACGCGTTTTGAACCGCCGCATCGAAATTATTTTCTATAAAAAGGGCACGAGCCTGAAGGCCACAGAATGAGGGGCTGTGCGGCTCAGGGCGAAGATTTCGACATCTGCCATTTCGGGTTCGGAATAGGTGCGGGCTTTCGGGGCAGGCGGGATCGCGTTTCGCTTGTGTATTGCCGCTGGAGGGCGTCACACCGCTGGAGCGAAGTCGAGCGGTGTGACGAGAGGCGATGGGCTCACTTCGTTTCCTGCATCTCTGCCAGCTCTTCCTCAGTTAATTTTTCGATCGTAAAGCCGGTAAATCCATAAATCGCAGAGATCAGCGGGTTGATGATGCCGAGAAAGACAAAGGGCATGTACACCATGGTGGGCACGCCGAGGGCTGTGGCCATGAATGCGCCGCAGGTATTCCACGGGATCATCGGCGAGGTCAGGGTGCCGGCATCTTCCAGTGCGCGGGAGAGATTTTTCGGGTGCAAACCGCGGCGCTGGTATTCCAGCCGGAACATGCGGCCGGGCAGGACGATGGAGATGTACTGATCAGCAGACAAAATATTGGTGCTGATGCTGGTGAGCAGGGTTGAGGTAATCAGGGAGCCGGTTGAGGATACCAGGCTGAGAATGGAATCAGCCAGGCGTTCGAGCAGCTTTGTTTTTTCCATCACCCCGCCAAAAGTCATGGCAGACAGGATCAGCCAGATGGTGTTGAGCATACTGCCCATCCCCCCTCTGGAGAGCAGTGCATCCATGGCCTCGTTGCCCGTGCTGGCCGTATATTCCTGAAACATCGCCATCCAGAAACCTTTCAGCAGGACGACGATATGGGGTAAGTCCGCATTCCCAACATAGGCGGCCACAGCGCTCTGCTGAAAAATCATCGCTGAAATACCGCCGAGCAAAGCGCCGATCAGCAAGGCCGGCAGCGCGGGGATGCGCTTGACCACCATAGCGATGACCACCGCCGGCGGGATCAGCAGATACCAGCCGATGGTGAATGATCCGGTCAGGGCGTCAAAAATCGGCTGCAGTTCGTTGACTTCACCCGAAGGGGTATAGAAGAAACCGAGTATCGAATACAGGGTCAGCGCGATGATCATACTCGGGATGGTTGTCCAGAGCATGTGGCGGATGTGGGTGATCAGGTCTGTGCCTGCCATAGCCGGGGCCAGATTGGTGGTGTCGGAAAGCGGCGAGAGCTTGTCACCAAAGTAGGCGCCTGAAATTATGGCACCGGCAGCGATGCCCAGATTCAGCCCGAGAGCACCGGCAATGCCGATCAGAGCGATGCCGATGGTGCTCGCCGTGGTCCAGGAACTCCCGGTTGCCAGAGCAACGATCGCACAGACCACAGCAGCGACAGGATAGAAAAACGAAGGATTCATCAGGTGCAGGCCGTAGTAGATCATACTGGGCACGATTCCGGACAAAATCCACGTGCCGATCAGCGAGCCGACGACCAGCAGAATGAGAGCTGCATTGAGAGACAGGGAGATGCCCTTGACGATTCCCTGTTCGATCTCCTTCCAGCGAAAACCGTTGCGAATACCGATCGCAGCGGCCAGTGCAGCAGCGAGGATCAGGGCGATCTGGTTTGGCCCGTACGAGGAATCACCGCCAAAAAGATATACCGAGGAAGCCAGCATCCCGACCAGGAAAAAAACCGGGATTAATGCCTGTAAGAGAGTTGGCTCGCGCCGGGTCGTATTTTCCATAAAAAAGCTGTGCTCCAGATTGTCCGAGTTTGGTGGCATTGCAGAAAGGCAACAAACTAACCAATCCAGCCTGAAAAGCAAAGGGAAACTGCCGGATGGAAAATCCGCCTCCCTTTCTGCCCTGCCCACGGCAGAGGCGATGAGGGTGGTCTGAGGCAAAGTAAAATTTCTGCCATGGCGGGTTATTCCTTGCATTTTTTGGCTGCATTGCCTATTATCCCGCTTTGATAATGAAATCGATCAGGATCAGCAGCCGGCGGTTTTTCCGGATGCATCCGTTCAGAAATGTTCCCGTTTATCGCAACCAGTTTTGCCAGAGAGCGCGGCAGGAGTTTTGCAGGTTGAGCCGCAAGCGGATCCCACGTAACTTTAGCAAACAGCGCAGTGCGCATGGACAGTCCACGACAGCAGTACCAGCAACAATTTCGGGGCCTGCGCGAACCGGCTGCATCGCCTGCAGCAGGGTTGCGCGATGGCATTTCATTCCAGAATACGAAAGCTTTGGGTTAGTGAATAACCGAGAGCTTTTTTTATGCCCGGAGCTGCAAAATCCCGAACCACGTCAACCGCGAGGTGCCCATGCCGGAAGAAAAAGTGATCGCCGAAGTCGTTGATGCGGCCGGTGTTGAACGCACCCTGAGCCGTCTCGCCTTCGAGATTCTCGAGCGCAACAAAGGGGCTGAAAACCTGGTGCTCGTCGGCCTGCACACCCGTGGTGTGCCGATTGCCGAGCGCATCGCGCAGAAAATCCGCGAGATCGAAGGCATCGATGTGCCGCTGGGCACCCTGGATGCGACCTTTTATCGCGATGACCTGAGCCGGCGCAGCAAGCAACTGAGCTTGCGCACAACCGACATCCCCGTGGATATCACCGGCAAAGTCGTGGTGCTCGTCGATGATGTGCTGTACACCGGCCGCACCGTGCGCTCCGCTCTGGATGCGCTGATCGACTTCGGACGGCCGGAGCGCATCGAGCTGGCTGTGCTGGTGGACCGCGGCCACCGGCAACTGCCGATCAAGGCTGATTACATCGGCAAAAACCTGCCGACTTCCCTCGGAGAGGAGGTCGCCGTCCGGTTGAAAAATGTTGATGGCGAGGACCGCATTTGTCTGATTGCACGAAAAAACAAGGCAGATTAGTTTGATGAACAAACACCTTTTGGGGTTGGAAGAGACCAGCGAAGAGGAGATCCGGCAAATACTTGCCACTGCTTTTTCCTTCAAGGAAGTCCTCAGCCGCCCCATCCCGAAAGTCCCAACCCTGCGCGGCAAGACCATCGTCAATCTTTTCTTCGAGCCTTCCACGCGAACGCGAATTTCCTTTGAGCTGGCCGAAAAACGTCTTTCAGCCGATACCATCACCTTTTCTTCCAGCGGCTCTTCAGTGAGCAAGGGGGAAACCCTGCGCGACACCGCGCGCAATATCGAAGCCATGAAAATCGACATGGTCGTCCTGCGGCACAACTCAGCCGGCGCGGCACACTTCCTCGCCCGCTGTGTCGATTCGATCATCATCAACGCCGGCGATGGCCAGCACGAGCACCCGACCCAGGCCCTGCTCGACATGATGACCCTGCAGGAAAGGGCCGGCGATCTTCGCGGCCTGAAAGTCGCAATCATCGGCGATATTCTGCACAGCCGTGTGGCGCGCTCGAACATCCACGGGCTGAAAAAACTCGGCGCCCGGGTCGCCATCTGCGGGCCGAAAACTCTGATCCCGCGCGAGGCGGAACAGTGGGACATCCCGGTGTTCCACCGCCTGGACGACGCCATCCAATGGGCTGATGTGCTCAACATCCTGCGCATCCAGCTCGAACGGCAGAAAACCGCTCTTTTTCCTTCTCTGCGGGAATATGCCTCGCAGTTCGGCGTCACCCGCCAGCGGCTGCTGCGAGCGAAAAAAGATGTCATCATCATGCATCCCGGGCCGATCAACCGGGGCATCGAGCTGGAAAACGATCTTGCCGACAGTGAATTTTCCATCATTCTCGACCAGGTCACCAACGGCGTGGCTGTGCGCATGGCCGTGCTCTACCTCAAAAGCGGCGGCAGGCTGGAGGCGGAGCAGAGGAGCTGACGTCACACCGCGGATGCGGACGTCACACCGCAGGAGCGGTGTGACGGGGCTTGGGGGGTGAGACGAACAGACTCGGCTGTCATTCCGGTTCCCGCGCAAGCGGGATACCGGAATCTCCCGAATATCGGCACAACATTTTACGAACAGACGACACTCGCCCGGACGGAAGATTATTTTGCGAATGATGCATCCGACGCTCAACACGGGTGCGGGCATCACACCGCAGGAGCTGGCGTCACACCGCGGATGCGGACGTCACACCGCAGGAGCGGTGTGACGAGAGGCTTGGGCTATGGGAGCGGTGTGACGAGAAGCGGCTGTGCAAAGCCATGTGACAAAGGGAAATAAAAACGAGGTAAACCGTGAAAAGCATCTCCTATGAAAAAACGCCAGAGCTGTTGATCCGCAACGGCATCCTGCTCGATCCGGCCAGCGGCGAAGAACGCCGCGCTGATGTGCTGATCAGCGACAGCCGCATCGCGCGCATTGCAGAAAACATCGAGCAGAAAAATTTCCCGGTTTTCGACGCGCGGGGGAGGTACATCTCGCCGGGCTGGTTTGACATGCACGTGCACTTCCGCGAACCCGGGCGTGAGGATAAGGAAACCATCGCCACCGGTTGCGCGGCAGCGGTTTCCGGTGGTTTTACCGGCGTCTGCCCGATGCCAAACACCGCGCCCGTGGCAGACAACCGCGGCATCATCGAGATGCAGATCGCCAAGGCCGAAGAGACGCCGGTGGACCTGCACCCGATCGCGGCAGCCACGGTAGGCCAGCGCGGCGAAGAGCTCAGCGAAATGGCCGATCTCGTCGATGCCGGTGCTGTAGCTTTTTCGGACGACGGTGTGGCCATCGCCACCGCGGCGATTACCCGCCGCGCGATGGAGTACGCCAGCATGTACGATGTGCCGATCATCGAGCATTGCGAGGATGTTTCCCTGGCCCGCGGCGGCGCCATGAATGAGGGCGCAGCATCGACGCGGCTCGGGCTGCCCGGCATTCCGGGCATCGCCGAAGACCTGATCGTGGCGCGGGATATCCTGCTCGCGGAGTACACCGGCGCGCGCGTGCACATCGCGCACATCTCCACTGCCGGCGCCGTCGAGCTGGTGCGCCGGGCGAAAAAACGCGGCGTCAAGGTCACCTGCGAGGTGACGCCCCACCACTTCTGCCTGACCGACGACCATATCGAGAGTTACGATGCCAACTACAAGATGAACCCTCCCCTGCGCACGCAGAACGATGTCGAGGCCATGATCGCCGGTCTCAAAGATGGCACCATCGATGTCATCGCCACAGACCATGCGCCGCATGCGCCGGAGGAAAAAGAGGTCGAGTTTACGGCAGCGCCCTTTGGCATCACCGGGCTGGAGACAGCCATCGGGCTGATCATCAGCAAGCTGGTTCTCCCTGGACATCTGTCCCTGGCGCAGGCGTTGGAGAAGATCACCCGCGCGCCGAGGCACATCCTCAACCTGCCGCAGGCCATCGTGCAGGAAGGAGAGCCGGCCAATCTCACCCTGTTCGACGCTGCCCAGAAATGGCAGGTTCACGCCGAAGAGTTCTATTCCAAATCGCGTAACAGCCCGTTTATCGGCGAGGAGCTGACCGGGCGCGCCGTGGGCGTGTACAACCGCGGTCTGTTCTGGCATCGCCCTGCTGCTGATGCATGAGGCCCTCGGGCAGTCAAAAAATGCCCTTATCTCCT
>DRLW01000323.1 GCA_011375275.1 Bacteroidota bacterium | reverse complement strand
GAAGGCATTGTCGGTCGCGTGGCCCGCGCCGGGCAGAACAGTGCCGTAGTCCAGCTCCTGATCGATCACAACTTTCATGTCGCCTGTAAAATCCGCGAGAGCCGTGTCGATGGCATCCTCGCCTATGAGGGGGGTGATTATAATTTGCTGACACAGGTGATCAAAAACGCGCCGGTGCAGGTCGGCGAAACAGTCGTTACCTCGAAAATCAGCAGCATTTTTCCGCCTGAGTTACCTGTCGGCCGGGTGGTCGAGATTCACTCCGACCCCTCGACACTGTTTCAGACCATCAAGGTCCAGCCCTTTGTTGAAGTCGAGCGCCTTGAGCTGGTTTTTGTCATGCTGGATGGCAACAGCGCCGGCGCTGCGCAATAATATCTTCCGCTGTTTGCATGGGTTTGTGCCGAGCCTGTGCGATAAGAATGGAAAAAACAGCCGGTTTTCATTCCGCCCTGCCTGAAGAGCAGAATAGTTGTGCATCTTCGTCATCGGCGGCAAAGGCCGGCCGGCTGACGCGTTATAAATATCTCGTCGAATGAAGTTTTTCAAATATTCTGTTCATCTGTTTCGAAACACCCATCTGCGAACAGATCGAACCGGGTTTAATATTTGCACGATTCATGAATTTTTCCGGTTATGAAAATACTCAATTATCTGCTGATATTTTTCGCTCTGCTGATTTTGCAGATACGCATCATCCCTTTCCTGTCCATCGGCAAGCTGTTGCCGGATGTGCTGCTGATCGGCATCGTCGTTCTCGGCGTTCGTGAGGGCGGCGTTGCTGCCATGATCACCGCGCTTTTCGTCGGCCTGATGAAAGATGCTTTTACGACTTCATGGATCGGGGCGAGTATGCTCGGCCTGGTCGCTGCAGGCTTCCTCGCCGGGCTGTACCGGCATGCACGCTATCGCATGGGCGTGCAGGGCAAGCTCCTTTTTCTGTTCATGATCATGTTCGTCTATAACTTGATTTACTATTTTCTCTATCTCATCGATACGCGTTTGAGCGTTGTCGATCTGGTTGTTCAGTTCGCTATTCCGGCGGCGATTTACACTTTCATCCTTGCCGGTATAGCGCATTTTCTTGCACCCCGCGGTTTATTGGGTGATGAATCATGAGATCTGTGCAGGGTTTTGGTAGGCATAAACTTCTGATTTTCCGCATTCTGTTGATCCTGTCCTTTGCCGGCCTCATCAGCCGCTTCGCCTATGTGCAGCTGATCGAGTCGGAACGCTACACGCGGGAAAGCGAGAAAAACCGCATCCGGCCCATCACCCTCGAACCGCCGCGCGGCATCATCCGCGACCGCTACCGCGAAATCCTCGTCGATAACCTGCCGGCATATTCGGTTTTTGCCATCCCTCGTGAACTGACCCGCCGCGATACGGTTTTTGCCGCGCTGGCAAAGATCATCAACAGGCAGCCGGCCTCTCTGGAAAAAATTTTTCGCCGTGATCGACGGGGGCCATTCCAGCGCGTGAAAATTGCGCGCCACATCGGCTTCCAGGCGCTGGCGCACATCGAAGAGAACAAACTGGAGCTGCCCGGTATCGTGTATGGCGTCGATCCGAGACGATACTATCCGGCCGGAGTGCGGGCTCCCCACCTGTTCGGTTATCTCGGTGAGATCGACGAAAAGAAACTGGCACAAATGCGCGAACACGGCTATGAACGCGGAGATGTCATCGGCAAGACCGGTATCGAGTATATCTATGAATCCGTGCTGCGTGGCAAGAAGGGCTTTCGCTTCGTGGAGGTCGATGCCCTTGGCCGCGAAGTCACGGTGCTGAGCGGTTTGGGCGAGAAACCGGCGGTTCCGGGCAAGGAGCTGCATCTGGCGATCGACGCAGAGCTGCAGCGCCACCTCGAGCGCATCATGGAAGACAAGCGCGGCGGTGCTGTTTTGATCAACACAGATAATGGCGAGATCATCGCGCTGGCCTCGAAGCCGGATTATGATCCGGAAATTTTCACCAAACCGATTTCCTCCAAGGTGTGGAACGCCCTGCGGGATAACCCGGACAAGCCTTTGTATGATCGCATGGTGCGCAGCCATGTCGAACCGGGTTCAACTTATAAACTCGTGCTGGCCATTGCTGCCCTGGAAGAAGGGATCATCGATGGTTCAGAGACGGTGTACTGTCCCGGTGCGTATCGCCTGGGCAGAAGAGTCTTCAAGTGCTGGAAAAAAGGCGGCCATGGCACGGTCAATCTGCTGCAGGCGATCGAGGGGTCCTGTAATGTGTATTTTTACCGCCTGATTCAGAAAGTAGGCCTGGAAAACTGGGTCAAGTATTCGCGCAAATTTAATTTTGGCAAGACCACGGGCAGTGATCTTTACTCCGAATTCCCCGGCCTCGTACCTGATGCTGCATATTTTGACAGGAAATATGGCAAGGGCAAGTGGAGCAAGGGACTGCTGCTGAATTTGTCCGTCGGGCAGGGTGATCTGCTGGTGACCCCTCTGCAGATGGCGACTTTTGCCATGTATATCGCCAATCGCGGCCTCGGTTTCCGGCCGCATGTCAGAAAACGAATCGTCGATCCGGTCACCGGTGACGAGGAATACGCCATCCCGGATACGGTTCGCATCGAGGGCATCAGCGAGCGCACGTGGGACATCATCCACAAAGGGATGTTCAACGTGGTCAATGCTCCCGGGGGCACGGCCAAGGGCGCCAATCCCGGGCGTGTGCATGTCGCCGGGAAAACCGGCACAGCCCAGAATCCGCATGGCGAGGATCACGCCTGGTTTATCGGTTTCGTGCCCTATGAGCAGCCGCAGATCGCTTTTTGTGTCTTTGTGGAAAACGGCGGCAGCGGCGGCGGAGTGGCTGCGCCGATCATTCGCAGCGTCCTGCGTCTGCTGTTGCGGCAGAATAAAATTCTCATCCCGCAAACAGTTGTGGCAGAAGAGTAGTTGGCAGCGCCCGGAGGCTCCGCTCAGGAGCTGATTTTCACAGCCCGCAGCCGCGTGCTGACGGGGTCTGTTGCGGGGCCGCTTTATCATCGGTTTCAATTTTCGGGCTAACAATTTTCCAGGTAAAAACTCATGCTCTGGGATAAACAGGACAGACTCAAGCCGGATCTGGCTATCATCATCGCCGTCGCGGTGCTGCTGGTCTATGGGCTGATGGCCGTGTACAGCGCGACGCAGAGCGCCAATCCCATAATTCAGAATAACTTCGGCAAGCAGTTTATCTGGATGCTCGTCGGTATCATCGTCGCCTCGACGATCATGCTGATTCCGTTCAAATTTTTCTATGATCAGGCCTATTTGTTTTATGCTGTTGCCATTTTTCTGCTGATCCTTGTGTTGATCATCGGTGGCGGGACAGGGGTGAAGCGTTGGTTTTATATCGGCCCGCTGCGGCTGCAGCCATCGGAATTCGCCAAGCTGGCGACGCTTTTTGCCCTGGCAAAGTATGCCTCAGGCCAGCAGCGCGACATGAATAACCTCCGCGATCTGGCGATCGCTTTCCTCATCGTGCTCGTGCCCACACTGCTGATCATCAAAGAGCCGGATTTGGGAACTGCTCTGGTGATCATGGCAATCGTGCTGCCAGTGCTGTTCTGGGCAGGCTTGTCGCTTTTCACCGTGTTCGTGCTGCTCGCGCCGCTGATCGTCATGGTGTCGGCGTTTACCTTCACGAGCTTTTTCATCGCCATGGTCACCATCACGGCTGTGATGATACTCTCCGGCCGCGGCCCGCGCGTGATCATTCCGAACTTTCTGCTCAACATCTTCGTCGGCATCATGACGCCGATGTTGTGGGGCAATCTCCACGCTTACCAGCGCAGCCGGATTTTGACTTTTCTCGGTATCGAAAAAGACCCGCAGGGTTTGGGCTATCAGGTTTTGCAGTCCAAAGTCGCCATCGGCTCCGGCGGGCTCTGGGGCAAGGGCTGGACCGAGGGAACGCAGACACAGCTTCGCTTCCTGCCGGAGCAGCATACGGACTTCATCTTTTCTGTTGTAGGCGAGGAGTTTGGCCTGTTCGGTGTGATCGTTATTCTGCTGGCATTTCTGGTCATCCTCTGGCGGGCGCTGAACATTGCGGCAGACTCAAAAAATGCATTTGCCGGGCTTGTCGTCGTCGGCTCGGTGGTGATTCTCGCTTTCCACGTGCTGGTCAACAGCGGTATGACGGTGGGAGTCATGCCCGTTACCGGCCTGCCGATGCCTTTTCTGAGCTATGGTGGCTCGGCGATGCTGACCAATATGGTGATCATCGGGCTGATACTGAATGCCGGAATCCGCAAGTTCAACTATGTTTAGTGATGGGCCGCCTTTTCTCGTGCCCGGAGGGCGGCTGTTGCCGGGTAGGGCCGGATTGATCGCTGCGGCAGTTCACGAGGCTATGGCGAGAAATTACGCCTTGCATTTTTGGCCTCGGTTTTGTAAATTTAATGGAAACATTAGGTAACAAACCGCTTTTTCAGAGTGAGATGAGAAAGCGGATTTTTTATTACATAACAGCACCATGCGGGACACCGCGCAAGGGTTCACATGGGGCGATAGTGCTGCGCTGCCGGATGATTTCAGATGTCTGGGCAACCGTACCGCAGCAGGCAGGGCATGCTGGATGAGGCCGGGGAACAAGAAGCACATCCGGAATCAGAACACGGGGCTCTGAGGTGAGGCGAAACAGGCAGCCCTCTGCCCGCACCTGATCTGACGAGTTCATCGCAACCTGCCATAGTGATCAAATTTCCTGCGAAATTCTGTTTTCTCACCTGTACTTTTCCAGTCTTGTGTACTGCATGATGTGATTTCGAAGATATATTAGCCTGAAAAATTCATAAATCTTACGACAGCCAGACGTATCTGTATTTTTGATTCGAAGGATGCAAAGGGGGCTTCGTCGAACAGAATAGTACAGTTATCCAGACATTCCAGATGTGCAGCGCTTATTTATGAGTAAATCGTTCTTCATCGTTATTTCCCTGATCTGAGCGATTTGCTCAATAAGAATAAAATATTTTTTTGTGACAACATATTGTTTTCATTTTAAATATGAGCCTACGAATATCATGATTTCAATACAACCCAAAAGGTTGTGGCATGCTGCGGGCAGAGATAAAATATCCACGACAACCTGGCAGCAGAAACAGAAAATAGAATATCTCAATCCATTCAAACAGCTTTGGCTGCTGCTACTTTGTTCCAAAAATACATGCATTTCAGGTGAACGAACGGGATATTCTGCTGGTTTTTCATTCTCATGCCAGAAATGATGGAAATGTTCTGGCTCCTGAGATTTGAATGTCATCTGTGCTTTTTGGGTAAACCACGAAGTGCACGATGAACTCGAAGAAAAACAAGAAGAAAGGCAGGAACTGCTGGTACTGATTTTTACGACACTTCAGTTTTCTTCGTGCTCTTCATGTTCTTCGTGGTGATACCCGGCTTCAGCCAAAAGCTGAGAGGTAGGAATAACCAGGCATGATGCGGATAGATAGAGATTAAAAATGTCCACAATGATCTGACAGCAGATACTGGAAATTGAGGGTTTTAATCCATTAAAATCTGGGTATCCAGTTAACTCAGCACACCGGGCACAGCTCAGATACCGGCATGTGTCATTCCGGCCAGGCGAAGCGCTGTGCCGGAATCTCATCTTTTCTGTCACATGCCTGAGTCTGGGAGATTCCGGTCTTCCGCTGCGCGGAAACCGGAATGACAGCTCTGGTGCAGGCACGTGCTGTTGTCACGCGGTCTGGTTGAAAAAATGCAACTGTGCTGAGTTAAGTGAATAACCAGACCATTAAAACAGTTTGTCGGCTGCTTTTTGGTTCCAAATATAAATCGCTCAGGTTAGGTTAAAAAAACACGTCATCGAACAAAATGTTTCAGTTATCCCGCTTCCGGTGTTGCACGCACAGGCAGTGAAAAAGCGGGAGGGATCGGTTTTCGGTTTCATATTTTGAGCGAGTGGATACACAGGCTGAGCCTGTTCGCAACAGGGAGATGTGCCACTCTGCGGGATATGGCCTTGAAACCGGATTGCTGGATGTTTCAGGAGGACAAGAAATGAGTACTGAACGCATGAAAAAAATTACCGCTGCCAGCCGGCTGGTTTGGGTTGTGTTGCTTTCTCTCGCACTGGCGGGTTTGGTGGCCTGTGGTGGTGGCAAGAAAGATACTGCAGTTGCAACCGATGATTCTGCCGGTATGGATATCGATCAGTTATTGGGCATCGACCAGCAAAAGGACGAAGAGAAGATAGCAGAAGACAAAAAAGCGGATGACGAAGCAGAAGTTCTGCGCCTGCTCGGCATCTCCCCTGAAGCAGAAAAAGATGCAGACTCCGGGCATGATGATGACGGCGAGCACGGCCATGATGACAGCCAGTCTGTCGAAGGGCTGGAAGCAAAAGTTAAACGTCTTGAGCGTGAGCTGGCCGAGAAAGAAGTCGTCATCGCGGATTTGCGCAAGGACCTTGAAGAAAAAGACCGCCGTCTCACGGCCCTGCAGACGCAGGCCCTGGCAGGCAAAAGCACAACACCGCAACCAGCAGCTTCTTCCAGCAGCGCAGCGTCGGGCAGCTTTAAGAGTCGCTATAACCGTGCGCTCGAGCTTTACAAAGCGCGGCGCTATAAAGATGCCATCGCAGCCTTTTCCGAGCTGCTGGCGGAAAATCCCAACCACAGCCTTTCTGATAACTGCCAGTACTGGATCGGTGAGGCATACTACGGGTTGGGTAATTTTGAACAGGCTATCGCCGAGTTCGAAAAGGTGTACAGCTATCCCAACAGCAACAAACTCGATGACGCGATTATTAAACTCGGTGTGACCTATCTCAAACTCGGTAACCGTGAGGCTGCACGTTCGCAGTTTGAGCAACTGATCGCCAACTATCCCAAGAGCGAGTTCGTCGAGCTGGCGCGTTCCTATCTGGCCAAGCTGTAACAGAGCGCGACTGCTGATCGGAAAAGCGATGCCTGAATTACGTAAAGATCCTATTGTCGGGCGCTGGGTTATTATTTCCACCGAGCGCGGCAACCGCCCGGGAAACTGGCGTGAAAAGCATGAACCCGTGGATGACGGGTTTTGTCCTTTTTGCCCGGGCAATGAAGATAAAACCCCTGCAGAGGTCTTCGCCATTCGCAAGCATGATCTCGGCCCCAACATGCCGGACTGGGATATCCGCGTCGTACCCAATAAGTTTCCGGCGCTGCAGATCGAAGGGGAAGACTACAGGCGCGGCGAAGGCCTTTACGACCTGATGAATGGCGTGGGGGCGCACGAAGTGGTGATCGAAACACCAGACCATGGTCTCGAGTTCAGTGATTACCCTGAGGAGCAGATCGTCCAGATTCTGCTGGCATACAGGGAGCGCATGCTCGATCTGAAAAAGGACAAACGCTTCAAATATATTCTGGTGTTCAAGAACCACGGCAGGGCAGCGGGGGCATCTCTCGAGCATCCGCATTCACAACTGATCGCCACACCGATTCTGCCCAAACGGGTCGTGGAGGAAATCGAGGGTTCCAGGCTGCATTTTGCCAGAAAAGAACGCTGCATCTTCTGCGATATCCTGCACCAGGAGAGTTCTTCGGGCAAACGCACGATTGCGCAGAATGATCATTTCGTCGCTATTGCGCCTTTTGCACCTCGTTTCCCGTATGAATGCTGGATTCTGCCCTCAACACATTTTTCTCATTTCGAGTGTATGGAAAGCACCCATTATGACGAGCTTGCGGCTATTATGAAAACAGTTTTGCGCAAGATCAACAAAGCATTAACCCGGCCGCCGTATAATTTTATCCTGCACTCCATGCCGGTGCAGGATGATATCGCTCCCGAATATCACTGGCATCTCGAGATCATCCCCAAGCTGACCCGGATTGCAGGCTTTGAGTGGGGTTCGGGTTTTTATATCAACCCGGTCTCTCCTGAAGACGCCGCCAGGCAGTTGCGGGAAGCTGATGGTTAGCGGAAGACACCAATGAGCACCGAGGCATCGCCGGTGCTAGCAAACCGGCGCGATTGCGATGAACACCGATGCATCTGACCAAACAAAAGGTAAGTGATTTGATGAAAGGCAAGTACAAAATTTTTTACGTGGCAACAGAAATTCAACCCTTCGCAGGCACCAGCGATTTTGCGGAAGTTGCCGGCTTATTCCCTAAAGCACTGAAGAATATCGGGCATGACATCCGCGTGATGATGCCCAACTATCGCAGCGTGAATGCGCGACGCTACGTCCTGCGCGATGTCATCCGGCTCAAGGATATGCCGGTCAGCGCCGGCGATTTCAAGGCAACGGTGAACGCCAAATCCGCCTTTTTGCCGGACTCGAAAGTGCAAATCTATTTCCTCGACAACCCGGAGTATTTTGCCAGGTTAGGTCTTTTCCATGACCCGCAGACCGGCGAGGAGTTTGCTGACAATATCGAACGGATGACGGTTTTTGCCCTCGGCTGCCTGAAAACCCTGCAAACCCTGCACTGGCAGCCCAATGTCATTCATTGTAACGGCTGGCGAACAGCCATGCTGCCCATCCTGATCAAAACTCAGTTCGCTGACGATCCTTTCTTTAATCAGCCAAAAATCGTGTTCACGCCGGAGAATTTTTCCGACTGGGGTGTGTACGACAGAGACGTACTCGAGAAAGCCGGACTTCCTGCCGATATCTTCAGGAATGAATTTCTCCTGGATGATGGCAAGAAATTCAGTTTTCTGAAAGCCGCACTGGCCACCAGTGACCGGGTGGTCGCGCCGGGCAAACACTATTTGCACGATTCCGGCAAGGCAAGCGAATGGGCGGCGGAGCTGAAAAAAGTCAGCGATGTCGATGACCAGGAGCAGGTTGGGATCATCAGCGGCATTGACTACCAGGCCTGGGACCCGGAGACGGATTCCTTCCTGGAAGAAAACTATACCCTGCGTTCTGTGGGCAAGAAGACAGGCAATAAAAAGGTACTCATCGAGGCACTCAAAGTACCGTTTGAGGTCGATAAGCCCCTTGCCGTTGTCTGGCTTTCTGAAAATGCAGAAAAGGAGCTCTCGCTGTTAGAGCAAAGCGTCGATGAGCTGCGTTCGCTCGATATGCAGATTCTCATCGTGTCAGACTCGGCAGAAGGCGCTGTGCTCGAGTATGCTGCATCGCTGGCAAATAATTACAGCGATACTTTTTTTGGGGTAACTGATCCGGATGAAGAAACCTTGCACAAACTCAACGCGGCCTGCGATTTCAGCCTGATCATGGCAGAAGCACCGATCGTGAACCAGCGTAAATTTCAACTGGTGAGCATGCGGTACGGTACGATTCCCATCGTGCAGAGCATGAACGGCCATGCTGATGCTGTGGTCGAATATGATGATGAACACGAAACCGGAACCGGGTTTCTGTTTCGCAATGCCGACCGCGAATCTTTTATCCAGGCCCTGAACCGGGCTGCTCAGGTGTACAAAGATTCGAAAAAGTGGGTAAGGTTAGTAAAAAACGCCATGAAAGAGAACTTTTCCATCGAAACGACGGGCGCTGTTTATACACGACTGTACGCCGATCTGCTCAACAATAGCAAAGGATGACAGCCCCGAAGCAGGACACTTCTGTGACATCAGGCGGGGAGTCCGCACTGTTTCGGCAAGGGAAGATGGTGCGAAACGATATGCCTGTTTCACAAAGGTACAATGTTTCCCAGTTACACAATCGTTATTCGGACAAAATCCCCTTTCTTCCATGTGAAGAATATTTTACAGCGTAAGTTCAGTAATTACAGTCGATAAAAAACAATTCTCCACTGTGAATTTTGGCATAGGATTTGTAAAGTGTTCCCGCGATGATTTTTCCATGACCTGAAAAATTCACAAATTCGGCAATTTTTCCACGTAACCTGTAGGATGTCATCTGGTAGTGGAGGTCATTGTCCGGAAGAAAATTTTTCAGTTATCCCGATTCTTTTTTTGCGCGGAGCGCGAATACGTGAATAAATCGGGAAACAACCGAGGGACATAAAAAAGGCTATGGAAGGTTTGGATATCGTAGTTGGAAGGGTTGGAGCCAGAAGGGATGTTGCCCTGATACGTGCCAGAGGGTATCTGGATACCCAGACCTGTGGTGCGATGCGAGTCAAAATTGCCGAGATCATGCAGGAAGGTTTTCTGCAGATGATCGTCGATATGGGCCAGGTGAACTATGTCAGTTCAGCCGGCTGGGGTGTTTTTGTCGGGGAGATCAAGGCAATTCGCGACAGCGGCGGTGATCTGAAGATCGTTCAGATGCTGCCGGAAGTATACGATATTTTCGAAATGCTCGAGTTCAATCGCATTCTCGATTGCTATGATTGCATCGAGGAAGCGATCGACGATTTTGACCTGTCGATTGGTTTGGATATCACCAAAAGTCTCGCCCGTAGTGTACAGCCAGCCAACTCGGATATTACGGTCGCTGCTGCCGCGCCGACGCCGCAGATGCGCAATCGCGAAGCAGGGCAGAAGCGTGCCAAAGGCCGGGCCTCCTACTCAAAACCTCAAATCGATGAGAAACTCATCCCCCTCACGGAAAAAATCAAAGCCATCATCATCGATGATCCCTATCAGAGTGCGTGGAGCATCAAGAAGCAACTGTATAGCGAACGGTTCGGCTATACTAAAGTCAGCCTGTTTCGTGTGATGAAACTGCTGAAAAAGATGAACCTCGACAGCAAAGAAAAGCGCTATCGCTTCTATCGTTCGCGGTGAGCCGGAAACAGCCGTGGATAGCCCTGCTGGACTGAAATCGGTCACTCCCGGAGCAGGCGGCCGGATGTGCCATGTTCTCTGTGTCTGTAACTTTAATAAAAATATATAAATACGTTTTTGATTGCCACCGGGGATCGGGCCCGGCCATGGCATAAATTTTGCGCATTACCCCAAGCTGTGCTCCACCAGCAATGGTGGATGATCTGAGCTGACCGGCCTGTTGGCGATATCATGACCGACACGGCCGTCTCCGGAATCAGGAAGCGAAAGGAAAGAGAATGATTGTGCGGATTACCCCCCGTTTGTTCCAGCTCTCAGCCTGTGTTGCGACCCTCACACTGCTGGCTTCATTTTTTGCTCAGCCAGCGCTGGCACAAAAGCGATATAAAGGTGATTTCGTACCGGGCGATGCCGTACGTATCACTGTCTGGCAGGACCCCGGCATCGAGGGAGCGGATGTCAGCCAGCTCGGCATTGCCGATGACTATCTCATCGACCGGGCGGGTTATATTTTTATGCCGTTGATCGGCCGCCTGCGCATCGTAGGGCATACTTCCATAGAGCTGGCAGACCTGCTGGCTGAACGCTATAAAAAGTACATGAGCGGGCTCAATTTTGTCTGTACCCCTCTGATTCGTCTCAATATACTCGGCGCGGTTAACAAGCCCGGCTCCTACCTTCTCGAAGAAGATGCGACTCTCTGGGAAGCGATCGGGCTGGCAGACGGGCCGGCACCAGGGGTAAACCTCGATGAGATTGCGCTGCTGCGCGGCGGCGAGGTCGTCGCGGAGAAATTGCTTTCCCAGTACGAAAACGCATACTCGCTCAAAGAGATCGGGGTCAGGTCCGGCGATCAGTTGCGCCTGCCGTTTCGTGGCAAACTCTTTCTGCGCGCGCTCGTCGATTACGGCTCGTTTTTTATCTCCGCAGCTTTGCTGATCATACAGATTCGCCGCGAGACCAACCGGTGAACAAAAGATGAGGACAGGTCCCTGCAGGAAGCAGGGCAGGTCTCCTGAGGGATTCACACATGAGTGCTGCGACCAGAGAAAAAGGCAACAACTGAAACGTTTTATCGGGTGGAGTTGTTTCTGGCTATCCATTTAACTCAGCAATGTTGCATTTTTTCAGCCAATCGCCAGAGCACAGCACATGCCTGCACCAGATCTGTCATTCCGGTTTCCCCGCAGGGGAAGACCGGAATCTCCCGGACTCAGGCACGTGCCGGAAAAGATGAGATTCCGGCACTGCGCTGCGCTTGGCCGGAATGACAGATGCCGGTATCTGAGCGGAGCCCGGTTTGCTGAGTTAACTGGATACCCGGAGGAGTTGTTTTTTAACTTCATAATAAAACGAGAGTTAAGCCGTATTTTTTCTGGAATTGTGAATTCCTCAGATAACATACGGCCCACCGGGTTGTGCTGCCCGTGATGAACACAGACAGGCAGCGATATGCCGCGCGCCGGGAGAAACCAGATCGCTTTCTCAGACAGAAAGCAGTGCGGTGTTTCCTCCTGCCAGAAGCAGCATACACTCAGGCAACCCGATGATCTTGAACCCAAAACTATCCGGAGTTCTCTGTTATGGATGATTTTTACTTCGATGAAGAGGAAAATCATTCCGAAGGCTCGTTTGATTTTACGCGCTATTGGAAGGCGATCATCAACAAATGGTGGTTGTGGTCAGCAACCACGCTTATCGTTTCAGTCCCCTGGGTTCTCTATGTTAAAAAAGAGAAGCCGGTTTATGAAACCACGGCAGTGATCCAGTTTCAGACCTACAGCGGCGGCATTGACCCGACTCTTTTTGACCTGCGTAACCAGAAACTTATGAGCCGCACTTTTGCAGAGGAAATCGTGCGAGAGCTGGGGTTGGTTCTGGAAATCGATAATGATGATGATGCTGAGAAAAGGATTTTCCGGCAGGATGTTTTTTCCTTTTTCTCTACTTCGGAAAATCCCGTAACCGGAAAGTACAGCTTGCGTTTTCCCGGCAACGGCACCTTTGCACTGTATAAACTCCCTGATGATGATGACGGGCGCGAGGAGAAGCTGCTCGATGGCCAGGTTTTCGGCAGCAGAGATACGCTCGAGGTCAATGGTTTTTATTTCAGCTTTTCGGATGATGTTTCTGCGCTGCCCAGGGAGGTGAATTTCACCATCCATAATTTCCGCCGTACCGTGCAGGCATTTCGCGAGCGTATCCGCGTCAACTATGGCGGCGCGGGCACGATCATGGAAGTGACGTTGCAGGATAACGATCCCTATCTCGCCAGCCGTAAGACCAACAAACTGGCCGAGATTTTCGTGCGTGAAAGCAAGGCAAGTGATACCAGTATTACCAGCAAACGCCTGAGTATCTATGAAGAACGCCTGCAGCGCGCCGAGAAAAACCTCAAAGAATCCAGTGATGAGCTGAAGCGTTTCCGCGACCGGTATGGGATCGATCTGGACAGCCAGTACAAACGTCACAGCGAGGAGCTCAAAGAAGCCGAAGATGAGCTCGAGACGTATGAAGAGTTTAATGCCGCGTTGAATAATCTGCTCAAGCAGGCCAAAAGTGAGGCCGCCCATGCGGACGAGGGCGGCGGCCAGATCAGCGATGAGCAGCGTACGATCTACAACCAGATACTCGGCTTGAAAATTTTTGAGGACAATGTCAGTGCCTCGTTGTTGCGGACACGCATCGCCAAGCTCGAGGAAGATTATGACAAGAAAACGGTGAACACCAAGTTCAGCGAGAAAGCCATCGAGCTGGCTGGTAAACTGCGCAAGGAGTATGCAGATGTGCGCGCGCTGGCGCAAAAGACCATCAGAGAGAATAACGTTGAAATCCGCAAGCTGCGGGCAAAGATCCGAAAAATTAAGAGCTCTCTGAAACAGCAACCAGCAGTACTCGCACAGCTCGATGAGCTGGAGCGCAAAAATGAAACCCTGCAGGACCTGTACCAGGCAGCCTTGAGCGATTATGAAAACGCCCGGCTTTCAACAGAGGGCGAAACCCAGAAGATCACCATTCTCGACCGTGCGTTGCCGCCTGACTTGCCGGTCAACAGCAACAAGAAAACCCGCGCCGCCATCGGCGTGATTGCGGGGTTTATGCTCGGTATCATCATCACTCTGGGTATCGAGTTTCTGGATAAGTCTCTGAAAACCGTGGAAGATGTGCGCAGAAACCTGCGCATCAACGTGCTCGGCACGATCCCGGAGATCGATTTCAGCGAGATCGGTGATGTTCAGGATCAGGAAAAAGCGAAAATCATCGATAATCAGATAGTAACCCATGATTATTCGCCGACGCCGATCGGGGAAGCGTACCGCTCCCTGCGCACGAGCATCATGTTTTCCAAGAGCGTCGGCCGGATTCAGAGTCTGGTGATCACCAGCATGGCGCCGGGAGATGGGAAGTCATTTACTGCGGCGAACCTTGCCATCACCATGGCCCAGCAGAAGAGCAATACCCTGCTCGTGGATACGGATTTGCGCCGTGGCGTGCTGCACAACACCTTTGGCGTGCCCAAGGAGCCGGGTTTCAGCACATATTTGACCAGCAACCTGCCGGTGGCGGAGATCATCAACGAGACGCATATTCCCAACCTGTCGGTCGTGAGCTGCGGTGCGCTGATCCCGAATCCCTCAGAGCTTTTGGGATCACACCAGATGAAGCGTTTTCTCGATGAGGTGCGCCGGCGCTTTGATCTGATTATTTTCGATACACCGCCGTTGAACGCCGCAACCGATGCGGTCGTTGTCGGTACGCAGGTCGATGCTACGGTGATCGTTGTGCGCGCAGGAAAGACGCACAGAGACATGGCCCGGCAGAAGATGGAGCTCTATCAGCACGTCCCGGCCAAAGTGATCGGCGTGATTCTTAACGGCGTCAGCACGGATCTCGCGCATGAGGGCTACAGCTATTACCAATACTGACACGAAGTTATTCACAACAAACTCCGGGTATCCAGTTCACTCAGCCAACCGGGCCCGGCTCAGATACCGCATGTGTCATTCCGGCCAGGCGCAGCGCAGAGCCGGAATCTCATCTTTTCGGGCTCGTGCCTGAGTCCGGGAGATTCCGGTCTTCCCCTGCGGGGAAACCGGAATGACAGCTTTGGTGTAGCCACGTGCTGTGCTCTGGCGGATTGGCTGAAAAAATGCAATATTGTTGAGTTAAATGGATAGCCAGGCTGATTGACGTGCGATTTTTGAATTTTTCAGGCTAAACAACAAGCGAAAGCGACACAGGATGAAAGTTTTGCTGACCGGCGGAGCCGGTTTTATCGGTTCGCATTATTGTGAAAAGCTGCTGCAGGACGGCCATGAAGTTGTTATCCTCGACAATTTCAATGACTACTATGATCCGAAAATCAAACGCCGTAACCTCGATGAAGTCCGTCGCGTGGGTGAGTTTACACTCATCGAGGGCGACCTGACAGACGCTGAGTTGCTGGAAACGATTTTTTCCAGGCACCGCTTCGATGCCATGGTGCATCTGGCCGCGCGTGCCGGTGTGCGTCCTTCTTTAAAGCAGCCTTTACTCTATGAGCGCGTCAACGTGCAGGGGACGATCCAGTTGCTCGATCACGCCCGCATGCAGGGCATCGAGCGCATCGTGATTGCCTCTTCTTCCTCGGTTTATGGAGAGAATGAGAAAGTCCCGTTCTCAGAAGCAGACCCGGTGGATAATCCGATTTCCCCCTACGCAGCAACGAAAAAGGCCTGTGAGCTCATCGCGTTTACCTATCATCATCTCTATCAGATGAATATCACCTGTCTGCGTTTTTTTACCGTGTATGGGCCGAGGCAACGGCCGGATATGGCGATTCACAAATTCACCCGGCTGATCGACGCCGGAGAGCCGATACCGGTTTTTGGTGATGGCTCCAGCCGCCGCGATTATACCTATATCAGCGATATCATCGACGGTGTACAGAAAAGCCTCGACCATTGCCGGGGGTATCACATCTACAACCTCGGGGAATCCAGAACCATCACACTTTCGGAACTGATAGCACTCATCGAAGAGAAACTGGGCAAAAAAGCTGTGATCGATCGCCGTCCCACTCAGCCGGGAGATGTGCCTATAACCTATGCAGATATTTCCCGGGCTCGTGAGGAAATTGGTTATGCACCACAGGTGGATATGGCTGAAGGGATCACGGAGTTTGTGGGGTGGTTTAAACGCGTCGCCACGTCGTGACGGAGTGCGTGAAGGCGCTGCCGGCCCTCACGCGAACTGTGATTTTGTTGAGCAGGAAAGGGGGAGAGTATTCGCAAGAAGGGGGCGCTGTATTCTTATTCGGGTTGGATCGGATACGCAACGAGAGGATTGAGGAAGTCTGATGGTTCGGGAAAAGGAAGCTTTTCTTCGAAGTTTGATCAAGTTCGTCGATACAGGCGTCATTCTACTGGCTTTTGTGCTGGCCTATTTTCTGCGTTTGTACCTGAGCACGATCTCAGGGCTGAGCGGTATGGCGTTCGCTCACTCCAATGATATCTATGGCCTGGCTTATTTTGCAAAGAAAAACTGGATACTCTGGGCAAGCTATGTGCCGGCGTGGATCATCGTCATGTCCATGCAGAACGCCTATCACGATATCCGCACCAAACGTTTCCTCAATTATGTCCTGATCATTTTCAAGACCTCGCTGATCACCACGCTGCTGCTCGGCTCGCTGATTTTTATTTTCCAGATGAAGCAGACCAGCCGGGTGTTCATCGTCATCTATACCCTGATGACGATCGTTTTGCTGCTGCTCGAACGCTATGCGCTGATCAAGATTCTCGATAAAATCCACACCCTCGGCTACAACCAGGTCAATCTGCTCATCGTGGGCACGGGCAAGCGGGCACGCCAGTTCATCCGCACGGTCAAGGAGCATTCCAACTGGGGCCTGAATATCGTCGGTCTGATCGATGACGACCACGGCATGTTCGGCAAAGAGATCGAAGGCTATCGCGTGCTCGGCCGCATTCAGGATATTCCCTTCATCATCCACCGCAAGGTGATCGACCGGGTGATTTTCGTGGTGCCGCGGCTCTGGCTCAATCGCATCGATGAGGCGATTTTGGCCTGTGAGCGCGAAGGCATCGCCACCAGCATTTCCATGGATTTGTATAACCTGCGCATCGCCAAAGTGCGGCAGACGGATTTCAGCGGTTTTCCCCTGCTCGAATTCGAGACGTTCAACGCCAGGGAATGGCAACTGTTCATCAAGCGCATTCTCGATATCGTCATCTCCCTCAGCTTGCTGATCCTGCTGTTCCCGTTGATGATCGTCGTTGCTCTGGTGATCAAATTTACCTCTAAAGGCCCGGTGTTGTTTAAACAGAAACGCTGCGGGCTGAATGGCCGCCAGTTTACGCTGTATAAATTTCGCTCCATGGTCGTGGGCGCGGAGATGAAAAAACGTGCCCTGGAGCAGAAAAACGAGATGGACGGCCCGGTTTTTAAAATGAAGCGCGATCCGCGCATCACGACCATAGGCCGTTTTCTGCGCAAAACCAGCATCGATGAGTTGCCGCAGCTCATCAACGTGCTCAAGGGCGATATGAGCCTGGTCGGGCCGCGGCCGCCGCTGCCGGTCGAAGTGGAAATGTACCAGCTCTGGCAGCGCAGACGCTTATCCCTCAAGCCCGGCCTCACCTGCATCTGGCAGGTCAGCGGCAGGAATAACATCAAGTTCGAGCGCTGGATCGAGATGGACCTGGAATATATCGATAACTGGTCGCTGTGGCTGGATTTTAAAATTCTGGTCAAAACTTTTTTTGTGGTCATCACCGGTTATGGTGCCAGTTAGCCATGCTCCGGAGTGCAGAAAAAATGATTTTTCGCAAAATTTGACGATAACTTCCTCGATCAGGGAATTCCATAAATTCACTCGCAGCATGTTCAGCTTTTCGATGAGAAGAAAACGATGAAAACTTTAATGATAGCTCCCCAACCGTTTTTTCAACCACGCGGCACACCGTTCAGCGTACTGCACCGCCTGACAGCCCTGTCAAAGCTCGGCTATGAGATCGATCTGCTGACCTATCCGATCGGTGAGGATGTGCGCATCGAGAACGTGCACATCACTCGTACGGCGAGCGTGCCTTTTATCAAAAACATCGCCATCGGCCCTTCGGCGCCGAAGGTGGTCCTCGACGCTGTTCTCTACGCCAAAGCCGTGAGCATGCTGCGCCGTGGCAGATATGACCTGCTGCATACCCACGAAGAGGCCGGTTTCATGGGCATTCGCCTGGCGCGCAAGTTCAAGCTGCTGCATCTGTACGACATGCACAGCAGCCTGCCGCAGCAGTTGCATAATTTTGCCTACAGCAAAAACAAGCTGCTGGTCTCGACCTTTGACTGGCTGGAAAACCGCACGATTGAGAGTGCGCATGCGGTGATCACCATCTGCCCGGAGCTGTGGAATTACGTCACCGATAAATTCCCGCACAAATACAACAAACTGATCGAAAACGTCGCAGATAACAGCATCGTTTTCGGCGAGCAGAAGCCGGACCCGCAGTTCCGCAGCACCTTCGAGATCAATGGCGAGGCAGTCATTCTCTACACCGGAACGTTCGAGCCCTACCAGGGGCTGGATTTGCTGGTGCAGGCCAGCCCGAAAGTCATCGAGAAGCAGAAAAACGTGCGTTTTCTCGTCGTTGGCGGCAAGCCGGAGCAGGTGGAGCAGTATAAAGCCCGCGTTGCCGAGGCAGGCACGGGCGACTATTTCGTTTTCACCGGTCAGCGCCCGCCGGAGGAGATTCCGGCCTTCATGAATATGGCCGACATCCTCGTTTCTCCGCGCATCGAGGGCAACAATACGCCGCTGAAAATTTATTCGTACCTGCGTTCGGGCGTGCCCATCGTTGCCACGAAGCATTTGACCCATACTCAGGTACTCAATGAAGAGGTCGCTGTGCTGACAGCGATCGAGCCGGATGATTTCGCGCAGGGCATCGTCAAAGTCCTCGAAGATGACAGCTATCGCAAAGCGATCACAGAGAACGCCAGGCGATTGGCTGAAAAAGAGTACAGCTATGAAGCGTATCTGAAAAAAACGCAGGAAGTCTATCAGTACCTCGAAGCACTGCTGAAGAGAAAGGGTGGCCAGTAGCTCATGTGTGGAATTTGCGGATATCTGAATTTCGAACGCGAAGAGCCGGTGCGCGAGCCGGTTCTGCGCGCCATGTGTGAGGTGATAACCCACCGCGGGCCGGATGAGGACGGCTATTTTGTGCTCAACAATATCGCCATGGGCATGCGCCGCCTGAGCATCATCGACCTGAGCACGGGCAAGCAACCCATCGCCAATGAGGATAAATCGATCTGGATTGTCTTCAACGGTGAAATCTACAATTTTCCGGAGCTGCGCGCGGAGCTGGAGGCAAAGGGCCACCGCTTCCGGACCAAAACCGACACCGAAACCATCGTGCATGCTTACGAGGAGTGGGGCACGGAGTGTCCGAACAAACTCAACGGCATGTTCGCTTTTGCAATTTGGGATAACAACCGCCAGCAGCTCTTCCTGGCGCGAGATCGTCTCGGCATCAAGCCGTTGTATTATTATGCAGACGACAAGCGCATCGTTTTCGGCAGCGAGCTGAAATCCCTGCTGCAGATGCCGGCTGTGCCGCGTGAGATCGATCACCGCGCGCTGGATTTGTTTCTCACCTATGAGTACGTACCGGCGCCGTACAGCATTCTGCAGGGCACGAAGAAACTGCCGGCCGGGCATCTGCTCGTCTCCAGAAATGGCAAAGTAGAGACGCGTGAGTACTGGGACCTGCGCTATGCCGAAAACGGCGCCAGCAAGGAGCAGTTGCAGGATGAGCTGATCTCTCTGCTGCGCGATGCGGTGAAAAAGCGCATGATCAGCGATGTACCGCTGGGCGCTTTTCTCAGCGGCGGCATCGATTCCAGCACCATCGTCGCGCTGATGAGCGGGCTGAGCGACCAGCCGGTAAAGACGTTTTCCATCGGTTTTGAGAATGCCAGTTACAACGAGCTCGACTATGCGCGGCAGATCGCCGAGCGCTTCAGCACCGATCATCACGAGTTTATCATCCAGCCCGATGTGCTCGATTTGACCGAGAAGCTCGTGCATCATCTCGACGAGCCTTTCGGTGACTTCTCCATTTTTCCGACCTATCTGGTCTCGAAAATGGCGCGTGAGCATGTCACGGTCGTGCTCTCCGGTGATGGCGGCGATGAGCTTTTCGGCGGCTATGAAACTTACATTGCCGAGTGGACAGACCAGGCGTACCGCCGCATGGTTCCTGCTTTTGTGCGCGAGAAAATCATCACCCCGACGGTGGGGCTGCTGCCGCCGACGGAGAAGAAAAAGGGGCTGATCAACCGCGCGCTGCGCTTTGTCGAGGGCAGCAACTTGCCCGAAGACCTGCACCATACGCGCTGGATGACCTTTCTGGCTGAGGATGAAAAAAAGCATTTGTACAGCCGGGAACTGCTGCAGCAGCGCAACGGCAGCACGGCTTTTGACTTCATGCGCCGCTATTTCCAGCGCGCCGGCACGACCGACCCGCTCAACCGGCAGTTGTACGTCGATATCAAAACCTATCTCTGCGATGATATTCTGGTCAAAGTTGACCGCATGAGCATGGCGACCTCGCTGGAAGCGCGCGTGCCATTTCTCGACCACCGGGTTGTCGAGCTGAGTGCCCGCATTCCCGGTTTTATGAAGATGCAGAAAAACAAGACCAAGATCATCCTCAAAGAAGCGCTGCACGGGCTGCTGCCGCACGATATTCTCTACCGCGGCAAAGAAGGGTTCAGTATTCCGATCAAAACCTGGCTGAAGAAGGAACTCAAACCGCTGCTGACCGATACGCTGTCGCAGGATCAGCTCAACCGCGACAAGCTGTTCCGGCCCGATGTGGTCAATCGTCTGATCGACGAGCACATGAAAGGCCGGGAAAATCACAGCCACCGCCTGTGGGCGTTGATGGTTTTTCACATCTGGAAGCAAATCTATCTGGACAAATAAATGAAGAAAGCACTGGTTACCGGAGCAAACGGATTTACGGGAAGTTATCTGACACGGCATCTGCTCGATAAAGGCTATCATGTCCGGGTACTGGTGCGCAAGGGATCAGACCTGAGCACCATCGATGGCCTGGAGGTCGAATACGCCTGGGGCGATCTGGCGAAGGATGAGAATTTTGATCAGGCCATGCAGGATATCGATGTGGTTTTCCACATCGCGGCGCTGTACCGGGCTGAAAATGTGCCCAGGCAACTGTTTTGGGATGTCAACGTCTCGGGCACGCGCAAGCTGCTGCAGGCAGCGAAAAAAGCCGGGGTGGGCCGCTTCGTGCACTGCAGTACTGTCGGCGTTCAGGGCGAGATCAAAAATCCGCCGGCAAAAGAGGAAGACCCCTATGCGCCGGGAGACTATTACCAGGATTCGAAATTAGAGGGCGAGCTGCTGGCTCTGGATTTTTTTAAAAAGGAAAACCTGCCCGGCTCGGTAGTCCGGCCGGTGGGAATTTACGGCCCGGGCGATACCCGCTTCCTCAAGCTGTTCAAATACATCAACAACGGCACATTCCGCATGATCGGCAACGGCAAGGTGCTGTATCACCTCACCTATGTCGAAGACCTGGTTGCCGGCATTGCCCTGGCCGGGGAGCGCGAGGAAGCCCTTGGAGAAATTTTCACCATCGGCGGTGATGGCTATCTCACCCTGAACGAGCTGGTCGGCAAGATCGCCGGGATTCTGGGCAAACCCGTGCCCTCGAGCCGCATCCCGGTGTGGCCGGTGTGGTTTGCCGGGCTGCTGTGCGAGATCGCCTGCAAACCTCTGGGCATCTCCCCGCCGATTTACCGCCGCAGGGTCGATTTTTTTATCAAAGATCGCGCTTTTGATATTTCCAAGGCTAAGCGTCTGTTGGGCTATCAACCGGTCGTCGATCTCGATACCGGCCTGAAAAAGACGGCTGATTGGTATCGCGAGCAGGGCCTGCTGGATTGAGGGCCGGAGCGCAGAAAGGGCAGAGATGAGCACGGAAGCAGACATCAAAAAAGAGACGGTTGAAATTCAAAAAGAGCTGTTCGACGGCAAAAAGTCGAGCATGCAGAAATATCAGGAGTTGATCATCGGCAGCACCGGTTTTGGCGATCTGATCCGCTACGAGCTGATCGTGACCCTGTTTTCCGCCCTGCCGGGCGCATTCGGCCTGCTGATGCGCAGCAAACTGTATCCGAAACTGCTCGGGAGCTGCGGCCGCAACGTCGCTTTTGGCACCAACGTCGTGCTGCGCCATCCGGGCAAAATTCACATCGGCGATAATGTGGTCATCGACGATAACGTCGTGCTCGATGCCAAGGGCGAGGATAACAAAGGCCTGTTCATCGGCTCCGGCGTCTTTGTCGGGCGCAATACGATTTTGAGCTGTAAGAACGGCGATATTCATATCGACGATGAAGCGAATATCGGCTTTAACTGTGAGATCTTTTCCGCCAATTCGGTGCGTGTCGGCAAAAAGGTGCTGATGGCGGCCTACTGCTATCTGGTCGGCGGCACGCACACGTTTAACCGTACCGATATCCCCATGCTCTATCAGGAGCGCGAAGCCCGCGGCATCGAGGTGGGGGATAACGCCTGGCTGGGCGCGCATGCCGTGGTTTTCGACGGCACGAAAATAGGCGCAGAGTGCGTGATCGGTGCGGGCTCGATCGTCAACCGCGATGTGCCGGACTGGCAGATTGCCGTGGGTTCTCCGGCGCGGGTGGTCAAAGACCGCCGCGAGCTGGCAGATGAAGAAGAGTTGGCAGATGTATGACCGGGACTGGAGACGAAAAAGAACAGGATGACCGAAAAAATACGCGTTTTGCACGTCATTGATAAATTCACCATGGATGGTGTCAATCCCAGCAGTTGTTCTCGCCTTTTTGCGGACTGGATTCCCCTGCACGACAGCAGCCGGTTTCAGGTCGATGTCGCCGGCCTGCGTCCCCGGGATGCTGCCGGTGCGTTTCTGGAAAAACAGGGCATCACGGTTCACTATATTCAAGAAGGTAAATTTTCCCCTAAAAATATCACCGCGATTGCTGATTTGGCGGCTCGCGGCGATTATGATATCTTGCATCTGCACGGCTACTCTTCCGCGAATTTCGGCCGTCTGGCAGCCCGCAAGATCGGCATCCGCTCCATCGTGCACGAGCACGCCATCCTGCCGGTGCAGCCGCACCAGTACGTTGCGGATTGGCTGCTGCGCAACCGTACGGATGTGGCGGTTGCGGTTTCAAACGCGGTGAAAGCGTTCATGATACACGGTCGCTCGATACCGGAAGAAAAAATAGAAGTGATCTGGAACGGGATCGATCTGGAGCACTTTCAAAACGTGCCGGCAGAGCGCGTGCAGCATTTCCGCGAGCAGCACGGTTTGCCGGAGAAGGGCACAATTATCGGCACGGTGACGCGGTTGCGCGAGGAAAAAGGCAATGCGTATTTGCTCGAAGCCGCAGCCGAGGTTCTGCGCCACGAGCCCGAAGCCACCTTCGTGCTCATCGGCGACGGGCCTCTGCGCGATACGCTGCAGCAGCAGGCACGTGACCTCGGCATCGCGGAAAAGGTGCTGTTCACCGGATTTGTCAGCGATATCCAGGCAGCCCTGGCAGCGCTGGACATCGTCGTCATCCCTTCGCTGCGCGAGGGCTTTGGCCTTGCGCTGGTGGAGGCCATGGCCGCGGGCAAGCCTGTGGTGGCAACCAAGGTCGGCGGTATGATCGAGCTGGCGCGGCACGAACGCTCGGCGCTGATGGTTTATGAGGCTGATTCCCCTGCACTGGCGCAGGCGATCCTGCGTTTGTTGCAGGAGCCGGAGCTGGCGCAACAGCTCGCAGACCAGGCACGGGAAGACAGCGGGCGCTTCAGTATCGGCGAGAATGTCCGCTCTCTCGAAGCGCTGTACGAGAGACTTGTGCCGGCAAAAAGTGGCGTCACAGCATAACGGTTGGCCATGTACACGACGGTGATCAACAAGCTGCGCTGGAGCTATCGCAAAAACTGGCCGGATATTTACGGCATCCTTGCCCGGCACTATCCGGAGTTCGTGTTCAAAGGCACAGAGGCCGCTCTTGGCGATGAGATACCGGTTTTCGTTTTTCACAGCGTGCGGCCGCTGGAGTTTGAGCAGCAGTTGCGCTATCTGCACGAGAATGGCTACCGCACCCTGCGTGCCGAAGAGCTGCTCGCCGTCCTGGCGCAGGGCGAGCCAGCGCCACCGCGATCCGTGGTGCTGACCTTTGATGACGGCACGGCCTCGCTGTACAGCGTTGCCTGGCCGCTTTTGCGCAAATACGGCTTCACGGCGATCAGTTTTCTGATTCCGGGCTGTATTCCGGAGCAGGCGCCGGCCATGCCGGCGTGGTCAGATTATGAGCATGGCGTGGTCTCCGATGCGGCGCTGCTGGAACGGGAGCAGGGGGCGTACCCGCTCTGTTCCTGGCAGGAAATCGCCGAAATGCACGAGTCCGGTATCATCGATTTCGAAGCGCACACGATGTATCATCATCTCATCCATGTATCGCCGCAGTTGGTGGATTTCATCCACCCGAACTATGATTTTTATTTTTACGCCAATATTCACGTGCCGGTGTATTACAGCAAGGGTCAGCCGGACTATTCGCGCAACGTTCCCTTTGGAACACCGGTGTATCGCGCAGAGCCGCGTTTTTCAGCGTTCAGCCAGTATTTCGATAACGAGGACGTCCGGCAGGCGTGTGTTGACCATGTGCGCGAGAACGGCGGCGAGGCTTTTTTTCTGCGCAAAAACTGGCGCAAACAGTTGCAGCGCGTCCAGCGCCGGGCGACGCAACGCTTTGGCCCGGGAGAATATGAAACCATCGCCGAAACCGAAGCCGCGCTGGTCGATGATTTGTCCGCCTGCAAGTCGGCCATCGAAGCGCACCTGCCCGGGAAGAAGGTGAAACATTTCTGCTTTCCGTGGTTCATCGGCTCGCGCCAGGCGGTGCGGGCGGCGCAGGCTGTAGGATTTCAGGCGTTGTACTGGGGCATCCTGCGCGACAGGCGAACGAACCGCCCCGGTGATGATCCCCTGCACATCATGCGCCTGGAAGATCGTTTTATTTTTACGCTTCCCGGCACGGGACGCAAAACTTTCACAGATGTCATAAAGGACAAATTCGTCAGGTACATGCCGATATTCAGTAAGCGCCTGCAGAGCGCGTTGTAGTCGGGATAGAACACTGGCAACAGGCAGAGGAGCAACCATGATTTTCGGCAGTTTTGGAGACCGTTCATTTCAGGATATCACCCGGGAGCAGTACGAAGAGCACTGGGGCGGGGAAAACCCGGACAAGCTCGAGCATGACTTCAGCGAGGAAAATTTCACCCTGGCGCTGACCTCCTCCGGCGCGCCATCCCACGATGCCGGGCACCTGTTGTACACCGATGCCGACAAGGGCATAACCGTGGCCCTGTACGGCTCTGTTTTTAACCGCGGAGAGCTGGCCAAAATGCTCGGGGCGAAATTGACCGCCAACTACAAGCAATCTTTCGGCGCTGCGCTGATACGCGGTTATGAAAAATGGGGTACCGAGCTGTTCCGCAAGTGCAACGGCAATTTCGTCATCGTCATTTATGACAAAAACAAGCGCCGGCTGTGGATCGCCCGCGACCATCTCGGTATTGAATCCCTGTTTTACTACCGCAAAAACGGGGTGCTGCTTTTCAGTTCGAGCCTGAGCCAGCTCGCCAACATGCCCTCGGTTGACACCGGCCTGAATCCGACCGCAGTGATGCGCTATCTGTTGTTCAATTACAACCCGGCGCAGGATTCCTTTTATAAAGATATCCACAAGCTGCGCCCCGGCTATGTGCTCAAGATCGAAGACGATAAGATGATCATCGATCCGTACTGGTACATCTCCTTCAAGGAGCCTTTTGACAAATCGCTGGAGACGTACAAGGAAGAGCTGCTCGAGCTGTTCCGCGATGCCATCAAAATCCGCCTGGATGCGGATCGGTTCAAGACCGGCGCGTATCTGAGCGGCGGCATGGACAGCAGCACGGTGGTCGGGCTGATGCGGCCCATGGTCGAGGGTGATATTCATACCTTCTCCTTCCGCTGCCGCGGGAAATCCTTCGATGAATCGCACTGGGCGCGGCTGATGAGCGAGCGCTACAATACCCGGCACCACGAAGTACCCTACGAAGCTGACGATATCGACCGCATCATCGAAGTGGTGAATATTTCCGAAGAGCCGTTTTCCGATATCGGCATCGAGGTCGCCTCGTATCTGCTGGCTGAAAAAGCGGGCGGGACGGTCGATTACGTGCTCACCGGCGATGGCGGTGATGAGCTTTTTGCCGGCCATCCGGTTTACCTCGCCGATAAGATGGCCAGCAAGTTCGAGCGCGTGCCCGGTTTCATCCGCCAGCCGCTCACCCGCGTGCTGCAGCACCTGCCGGACACGGATGCCAAAAAGAGCCTGGTCGTCAAGGCCAAGCGTTTTTCTTACAGCGCCTCCTTCCCGGCGGATTTGTACAGCAACCGCTGGCGTATCTATTACACCGAAGACGAGCTGCGCAAACTGCTCAATCCCGAGTGGCACGTGCTGATGGACAAGACCAATCCGCTCGAGGATATCCGCTCGCTCTATGATGAAGCGGATGGCGCGGATTTTCTCAGCAAGACCCTGTACGGCGATTATTACACGGTGGTGGGCTTTTATCTGCGCCGCATGGAGCTGGTGCGCAAGTTCGGCCTGGAAGGGCGTTTCCCGCTGCTGGATTATCGCCTGGTCGAATACACAGCACGGATTCCGGGCGATCTGAAAATCGATAAAAATGGCGCAACCAAGCATATTTTCCACCAGGTGATGGCAGGCGTGCTGCCGGATGAGATCGTCTTCCGCAAGGATAAACTCGGGCACAGCGTGCCGTTCAAAAACTGGCTGCGCGATGTGCCGGTGGTGAAAAATCTGGTGCAGGAAAACCTGAGCGCCGAAGCGCTGAAAAAGCGCGGCATCTTCAACCCGGAGTTTGTGGACAAACTCTACAGACGACACATGAGCAAAGCGGATAACAACAGCCATCGCCTGTGGGCGCTGCTGGTTTTCGAGCTCTGGTGCCGCAATAATCTGGATAAGAAAAATTTGAAAATGGAAGACGTCCTGCAGCCGGTATGATGAAAAAAGCCTCTCAATTTTTGCTCAAAGGGCTGATCAGTGTCGGGCTGATAACCGCTCTGCTGATATGGAAAGTGGACATGGCGGAGTTTGTTCACGCTTTCTGTTCCGTGGATATCCCGCTGTACCTCATGGCCACAGTTCTGTTCTTTGTTCAGAATCTGATCATCGCCTACTGCTGGCAGATCGTGCTGGTGGCGCAGAGAAATAACGTACCGTTTTTGCGGGTGCTGCAGGTGCATTTCATCGGCAGCTTCTTCGGCACTTTTATGCCGACCAGCATCGGCATGGATATCGTGCGAGCGTTCAGTTTGTCGCGTTACATGCGCCAGGGCGTCGATGCCATGAGTTCGATGTTCGTCACGCGTGTGGTTGGCTTTCTGACCAACTTTGCCATCGCTCTGGTCGTCGCTTTCCCGGTGGCGCAGGCGACGGGCAATATGAAAATTCTGCAGGTTGTCGTGGTGATGACCGTGCTGTTTATTTTCGGCATTTGGGTTTTATTGCACCCGCAGTTTTTGTCCGGACTGGGTTTTATCCTGAACCGTTTCGGCATGCAGGCGATCATCGCTAAAATCGAGCTCTTTCAGAACAGTTCGCGGGCGCTGCGCCATGAGAAAACCTCGATGTTCAAGCTCGTGCTCATGTCGCTGGCTTTTCAGCTTCTCGGCAGTTATATCATATATCTTGTCGGCGTCAGCCTTGGCATACCGGTCGCATGGTACCATTATTTTATCATGATCCCGCTGATCACCGCGATCACGGTTTTGCCGTTGTCGATTGCCGGGATTGGCCTGCGCGAGGGGGCATTTGTCTTTTTTTTCGTACCCCTCGGTGCCACGGAGGCACAGGCTTTTTCCCTTTCTCTGCTGGTATTTGCCCAGTGGATCAGCGCGGCGCTGGCCGGCGGGGTTGTGTACTGGCTTTCAGGCAGCAAGCCCGAAGCAGAGCCGCTGCAGGAAGAAGTCGCCGACAGTTGAGAAAAAGGATCATGGATGATGACAAAATTTGACGGCAAAACAATCGCATTTATCGGAGCAGGGAAGCTTGGCGAAACCCTGATCAAGGGCATGCTCGATGCCGGCCTTGTCGGCCGCGAACAGATCGTGGCCACGGTTCAGCATAACTCCAGCGTTACGCGTGTGCGGGAAAAGCTCGGCGTCGAGGCAGGAACAGACAACCGCGAGGCAGTGCAAAAGGCAGACATCGTGGTCATCGCGGTCAAACCGCAGGCGATCCATCTGCTGCTGAACGAACTGCGCGACCTGATGACTCCGGAGCAGGTGCTGATCTCTGTGGTGGCCAGCGTGCCGCTGAAAATACTCGAAGCCGGATTGCAAAACCAGGTGCCGGTGATCCGCGCCATGCCGAATACGCCCAGCCGTGTCACTGCAGGTATGACCGCCATCTGCGCCGGGCGTTATGCGGAAGACAGGCATCTTGAGCAGGCTGATATGATTTTTTCCAGCGTCGGGCGCGTGCTGCGGCTGGATGAAAAACATTTCGATGCTGTTACCGGTTTGAGTGCCAGCGGACCGGCTTTTATCTACATCATCATCGAATCCCTGGCAGAGGGCGGCGTGAAAGCCGGGCTGCCGCGGGATGTGGCCACAGAGCTGGCTGCGCAAACCTGCCTTGGTGCAGCGAAAATGGTCATGGAGACGGGCGAGCACCCGGCGGTGCTCAAAGACCTGGTGACCACTCCGGCAGGTTGCACCATCGATGGTATTCTGAAATTAGAAGAAGGCGGCGTGCGTGTTACGCTGATCAAGGCCATCGTCGAAGCTGCCGGGCGAGCCAGGACATTGATAGAAGACGCGGAAAACGGCAGCGCCTGCTGCGGATGATGTACAGCAGAGCGTTGCGATGAGTTTGGGCGCACAGCGCCGGAAACAGGCGTGGCCATTCGGAGCATGGCTGCGAGCATGATGTGCTGCTCCGCGGCGCGGGTACAGACGCGTCGAAAAACGTGCCGGATTCAGCCTTCCCCCCCTCAACAGGTCTGTGTGACGAGCAGACCTGGCCTGTGGCTGATTCAGACGGTACGAACAGACCAAAACAGTGTGGAGTGAGTTGATGACCGGGGAGTCTCTGTGGCGACCTCTGCCCGGCCGTGACGGCTGCGTGCGGGTGCTGCGTACAGGTATATCTCATCAACTCAGGGAAAAACAGAGGATTTTTAAAAAGGGATATGCCAATAGAACTGATTGATAATGTTGATGACTGGAAACGACATCGTGAAAAATGGGAACAGGTGTACGCAGCGAACCCGAATCATACGCCATACCAGAGTTATGAGTGGCTGACGGCATGGTGGCAATATCTCGGCGACGGCGAGCTTTTCATCGTGCACATCCAGGATGACGAGGGTGAGAGCCTCGGCTTTGCGCCCTTTTTTCTGCGCAAAACTTATTTTGGGCTGCCGCTCCGGAATCTGGCTTTCATCGGTGTCAAGCGCACGGACTATCTCGATTTTATCGTGCACAAGGGGCGGGAGGAGGAGTTTTTTAACAAACTCTTCCCCTGGCTCTATGAACAGCGCAAAGGGTTCTCTTTTATCGAACTCAAGGATGTGCCGGATACCTCGAGCAATCTGCCCTTTTTGTTTTCGCTCGCCGGACGCTATTTCCCGGTATTTGCGGTGGAAAGCGACAGGATTTGCGTCACCATCCCGTTGCCGCAGGACTGGGACAGCTTTCTCGCCCGTCTCGGCAAGCGCACGCGCAGGGATGTCGGATACGACCGGCGCTACCTGGCCAAACGCTACGAGACCGAGCTGGTGGAGTATCGCAATGGCGAGGACGTACGCAAGGGCTACGAAGACCTGGTGCGTATCTACAACGAGCGCTGGAAGGATGAAAAGGGAGCAACCCGCTACGACGAGAGCGATGCCGCTCAGTTTGAAAGAACCGTAGTCGAGCGCCTTGCCGCCCGCGGTGATTTCCGCCTGTGGGTGCTGTACGCTGATGAGCGTCCTGTTGCCGGGATTTCCGGCTATGAGCGTAATAATAAAATCTACGCCGATGTCTATGCCCATTCTCCCGAGTTTCACAAGCTCAGCGTCGGCAATGTCGTGCTCGGCCATGCTTTTGAAAAATGCATCGGCTACGGACTGAATGAGTTCGATCTGTCGCGCGGTGATGAGCCGTATAAATATCGCTGGAAAGGGCAGGAAAAGCGCAATTTCCACTTTCGTATTTTTACCAGCCACAAAGCCATGATGTGGGACGGGCTGGTCGAACAACTGTATCACTCTGCGATCAACAGCGATACGCTGCACAAGCTCAATAGCTGGTATCGCAAAATGCGTTACGGAGCGGAATAGATGCCTTTACCCGTGGGCCACAGCCTCGCCGGGCTGGGGCTTTTGCAACTGACCGGGCTGCGTTTTTTTCAGCACAGATGGCAGGATGCGTTCTTTTTTGTTTTTGCGGCCAACCTGGCAGACCTCGACTATCTGCCGGGCTTTCTGCTCGGTAACCCGAATCTGTATCACCAGGGCATGTCGCACAGCCTGGCAGCAGCGTTGTTTTTTGGCGTGTTCTGTGCGCTGTTTTTTAGCCGAAAACACGGCGGGAATTTCACTGCCTATGCCACGATCTGTGCACTCGTTTATGCTTCGCATATGCTGCTGGATGTTTTTAATAACGATCTGCGCGCGCCCTATGGGGTGCCGTTGTTCTGGCCACTGACCGAAGAGCGCTTTATTTCACCACACTGGCTGTTTGCCTCGGTGCACAAATCTTCCGAGAGTGCGCAGTTTTTTCAGAGTGTGTTGTCTGCGCATAATTTTTTTGTCGCACTGCGCGAGGTGGTTGTCATGGCGCCGGTTTTGGCCGTGGCCATGCTGCTGGCAAAAAAACGGCGGCGCGCAGGGGCGTGAACTATTGTAAAAAAGACGCAGCCTGTTGTGGTGTGGAGCGATGAAAATTCTGGCATCCTGTTCTCGTCCACTGGGCACTGATCGGTAAGAAAGCAACGGGTCAGGATATCAACGCCAATCACAGGTTTGTTTATTCTTGAGAACTATGTCAAAGACACGAACTATGACAAAAAAACTCGACGTTTCCATCGTCGTTCCGGTGATGAACGAGCAGGAAAACGTGCCGATTTTACACGAGAAAATTACCGAGGTCATGCAGGGCTGGGATCGGAGCTACGAACTCATCATCGTCGATGATGGCAGCACAGATGACACGTTTGCTATCCTCGAAAAGCTGGCTCAGAAAGACAAGCACCTGAAAGTTGTCAAATTCCGGCGCAATTTCGGCCAGTCTGCTGCTATGGCAGCGGGTTTCGAGATGGCCCGCGGCGAGATCATCGTGACGATGGATGGTGATCTGCAGAATGATCCCAAGGATATTCCCAACGTCGTGCGCAAAATGGAAGATGGCTATGATGTCGTCAGCGGCTGGCGCAAAAACCGTAAGGATAAGCTGCTCATCCGCAAGGTTCCGAGTAAAATCGCCAACTATCTCATCCGGCGTACCACTCGGGTGAACCTGCACGACACCGGCTGTTCCCTG
>DRLW01000322.1 GCA_011375275.1 Bacteroidota bacterium | reverse complement strand
TTCGGTATAGATGCAAGCTTTCGGAGCAGGTGGTATATCGTTACGCTTTTGCCCTGCCCCGCCAATGCAGGGCAAAAGGACCGTCACACCAATGGAGCGGTGTGACGAGAGAAAAGTCGTTGAACAAATTTACAAACTATCCCGGTTTTCCCGTACCAGGCTCCACTGTGCGAAAAATCGGGATGGAGAAAGGACGCCATGAAAGCTCATCACTTCATTCTCGTTCTTTTCCTGTCAGCAGGTATTATGCAGGCACAAATCCCGCAAACCGTCAGCTACCAGGGCGTGCTGGTCACGGCTTCAGGAGCCGCGGTTGCCGACGGGAATTACACGGTGACATTTGCTCTGTACGACACGCCGGAGGGCGGCAGAATGCTCTGGCAGGAAACTCACGACAGAGTGGCGGTGACCGGTGGCTTGTTCAGTGTCGTCCTCGGCAGCCGGAGGCAGCTCAAGGCGGCTTTTGACCGTCCCTATTTTCTCGGCATCAGTGTGAATAACGGCGAGGAAATGCGCCCGCGCATCGAACTCACAGCATCCGCCTACAGTCTGAACGCGCGCTCTGTTGCGGATAGTGCGGTGGCAGGCAAAAGCATCGCTGCAGGCAGCGTGGTGCGCAGCCTGAACGGCCTGACCGAGGATGTACGCCTGCAGGCCGGAGACAATATCTCCCTGGCTGTAGAAGGTCGCGACGTGATCATCAGCGCTCAAAACCAGGGCAGCCAGAGCCGCAACACCCTGGACGCGGCGGATGGCACACCTGCCGCCGCTGTGCTGGTCGATGCAGCAGGGAATGTCGGTATTAACACCACCACTCCGGCCACACGACTGCATGTCGCAGGCGGTACGGATGCCGCTGCGGCCGGTGGTGGTTATATCACCATCGGCGGCACATCAGGGAAAAATATGGTCATCGACAACAACGAAATCATGGCCCGGAACAATGGCAAGGCCGCAACGCTGTATCTCAATGCCGACAGCGGCGCTATCATCCTGGGCAAGAGCGGCGCCACCCAAGTGGGGATCGGCACCAGTGCGCCCACTGAACAACTGCAACTGAACACCGCATCCGGCGCTGATACCAAAATCCTGTTCAGCGAAGGAAACGAGCCCATGGTATCCCTGTTTTATGAGGGCAGCGCCGGGGCTGGCACAAATAACCGGCTGCATCTGCGTGCAGAAACCAGCGGTGCGCAAAGCAACGTGATGACCTGGAAACTGAATGGCAGAGTCGGCATCGGCACTTCCAACCCATCTGCAATGCTGGATATCGCCGGTGATGTACGCTGGAAGCCGGTGACGCGTTACCTCACCATTCACCCATCGGCATTTGTGCGGCGAGATGGTACGGAAGATCCGGTGGAAATCTTAGCAACATTAGGCCTGCGCGCAGTTCCCCGAGCTCCTCTACCTGATGTTTCGTTTGCTTTCTTATATGCGCCGGTCAATCTCCCGGATGGCGCGGTCGTCACGTCATTCCAATACATCTATGTTGATCAACTCCAAAACTTTGACACAACAGCCAGGCTGCAACGGAAACACCTGACCGATGCGCTGGTCACAGACATGGCCTCGGCAACATCCAGCAGCTACTCGGATCATATCCGCACCAAAACCGACAACACCATCGCTGACGCCGTGATCGACAACAGCCAGTATGTTTATTCAGTCTATGTCGAGCTGGAAACACATAGCCAACCAATAAGCGCGCTTTATCTGACAGCAATCCGCATCGAGTACACTATGGACCGGCCGCACTGAAATAGCGGGGGGATATGGAACAGCCCCTGTCTATGATTCAAATCACAAAATCAACGAGGAACGACAATGCGAACAGTTCTGCTTTGCATCCTGCTTCTGAGTCCCGGCAGTGCCACAGCACAGGACAAAATCACCAGCAGCGTTTTCAGCAATGGCTGCCGGCTCACAGTCATTTCCTGATATCCCGGCACTCTGTTCACCATTAACAAGTGGAGGCAGACTATGAAACGGTACATGCTCACAGCCATCTTATACCTCGCGCTGATTCCTTTGGCGCAGGCACAAATTCCGCGAACTCTGAGCTATCAGGGGGTCGTGACCGATGAGGCAGGCACGCCCCTGCCCACAGGCAACTACAATTTCACCTTTCGCCTTTATGAAACAGAAACAGGCGGCAGCCCGGCCTGGGAAGAAGGCCAGTTGCTCCTGGTTGAAAATAGCGTTATCAACGCAATCCTCGGCCGCATCATCCCCCTGGACCTTCCTTTCGATAAAACCTACTGGCTGGGCATATCCATTGCCGCAGGCGACGAACTGCAGCCGCGCACGCGATTGAACGCCTCAGCATACAGCCTGAATGCGAGCTCCGTTACCGACAGCGCAGTGACATCCCGGAAGATTGCCCCGAACACTGTGGTGCGCAGCCTGAACGGCGCGACCGAAGCCGTCACTCTGACCGCCGGGAACAACATCGCCATCGTACGAGATGGAAATAATCTGACCATCTCCTCTACGGACGAATCAGGCAGGGATAGCTGGCGCCTTTCCGGCAACGCGGGTACGGATACGACGCACTTTCTCGGCACAACGGATGCGCAGCCGCTGGAGCTGCGGGTGAATGGTGAACGCGCCGGCCGATTTGAATACACCGAACCCGATGCAGGGCCCAATGTCATCCTCGGCAGCCAGTTCAATCAGGTCACCGACGGCGTTTACGGCGCTACGATCAGCGGGGGTGGTGATGCCGGCAAATTTTTTCCGTCCTTAAGTCCGAACAAAGTAACAGACCGACTGGGTACCGTTGGTGGTGGCGCGGCCAATACCGCCGGCTTCTTCGGCATGGTTGGCGGTGGTTTCACCAATACGGCCAGCGAGGCGCATTCGGTCGTAGCGGGGGGCTTTAACAATATGGCCAGCGGAAGGAAATCGACCGTATCAGGCGGTTCAAACAATGTGGCCAGCGGTGATTATGCCACTGTAGCGGGCGGTAGTGAAAATCGTGCGGAAGGCAGCAACAGCTTTGCAGCCGGCAAGAGCGCAAGGGCGCTGCACGAGGGCAGCTTTGTCTGGTCTGATCTCAGCAACAACCCATTTATAAGCACGGCGAGCAACCAGTTTCTGATTCGTGCCACCGGCGGCGTGGGGATTGGTACCGATGCACCCGGCTCACCCTTGACCGTCAACGGGACGATCGAGTCCACCAGCGGTGGGTTCAAATTTCCCGACGGCACGACACAAACGACAGCGAGCCGGTCCAGTCCGTGGCAGAAGGCTGGCATTCTACAAAATGATATTTATTACAACGCAGGTAACGTCGGTATCGGCACCAGCAACCCAACGAATATTTTGACTCTGCCCAATGGCTCAGCCACCGATCCTATCGCCGATGCCTGGACGACCTACAGCTCCCGCCGCTGGAAAACCAATATCAAAACCATCGCCGATCCCCTGCAAAAAATCCAGCGCCTGCGCGGCGTGACGTACGACTGGAAATCCTCGGGCAAGCGCGATATCGGCCTCATCGCCGAAGAAGTGGGCGAGGTCATCCCAGAAGTGGTCGCGTACGAAGCCAACGGCATCGATGCCAGGTCTGTGGATTACCCCCGTCTGGTGGCGTTGCTGATCGAAGCGGTGAAAGCACAGCAACAGGAAATTCAACAGCTCCGGCAGCAGCAGGAGGCGATGCACAAACTCGCGGCCCAACTCGACATCCTGCAACAGCAGGTAGCGCGTATCAGCGCCGATGCTTCCACAAGCCCACCGTCACTTCCCCGTACTCAGCAAACAAAAACAGAATAGTGGAGGGATCCATGAACAGAATCATCATTCTTCTCGCCGTATTGAGCGGGGTAACGGGCCTGGAAGCACAGGACAAAATCACCAGCAGCGTTTTCAGCAATGGTGGTGGAACTACTGCCGGCGCAAACTTCACAATCCAGGGCACGGTTGGCCAGGGCATCATCGGCCGCAGCGGCAGCCCGCGCGACAGCCTGCTGTCCGGCTTCTGGAACGCCATCTCAGGCCTGGTGACGAGTGTGGAAACATTGGACGAAGCGCCGATTCCAAAAGTCTTCCGGCTGGAGCAGAATTACCCCAATCCGTTCAATCCCAGCACGACGATCCAGTTCTCGCTGCCGAAAGCCTCGCCGGTGGTGATCACACTATACGACCTGCTCGGGCGGCAAATGGCAACGCTGGTCGATGACGATTACCAGCCGGGGGTTTATAAAATCACCTTCGATGCGGCGGGCCTGGCCAGCGGTGTCTATGTGTACCGCATTCAGGCCGGTGCATATCAGGCTTCGCGCAAACTCATGCTGATGAAGTGACCCGATCAGAAACCTTTTTTCGTACTGGAGAACACCCGATGCCACAAATCATGAAACAGCTCCTGTGGGCGACTTTTGTCGTGCTGTTCCTGCAGCCTGCGCCGGCCAGGGCGCAGGCTCTCGCCGGAACGTACCGCAACGCGCAGATGACGATCGTGCTGCAGGCGCAGGGAACACACTACAGCGGCCATATCCAGCTTGGTGGCCAGCAACTGCCCCTGACTGCGCGCGCTGGCGGGACGGCTGCCCTGCAGGGCACCTACACCTTCCAGGGACAAAATTATCCCTTCGAAGCGACGATCACGAACGGGGAGATGACCCTCACCAGCGAGGGCACGGTCTATATCCTCACCCGGCAGCAGGCGACGGCCGGGCCTCTGAGCGGTGGCAAAAGCGCTTCTGCTCCGGCCGGCAAAAACGAAATCATCGAAAAATACCACGGCATCCGGTTTCGGATACCCAAAGGCTGGATCGCGCAGAAAAACGAAGCAGGCTACGTATTCGGCTCCAAAACCGAGAAGGGCATCATGATGATGGTGCCGCACGAGTTCAATTCCCTCGATGCCATGCGCGAAGAGGCCCGCAGCGGTATCATCGATGAGGGCACGGCGCTGTATCTGCAGGGCGCGCTCACGCCCTTTGGCAAAAATGGGCTGGCCGCCAAATACAGCGGCACGATGCAGGGACAGCAGGCCACGACCTATGGCATCGGCCTGCTTTCTCCCTTTGGCGGAGGTGTCACCATTTTGATCGCCGTGGAATCGGCAAGCTATTCAAACAAATACCGGAAGGTCGCCGAAGCCCTGGCGAAAAGCGTGAAGTTCTTCAAACCTGAAGTGCCACCCATCGCGGATGAATGGACGCAACGGCTGAAAGACTCGCGCCTGACCTACATGTGGAGCTACTACAGCGGCACCAGCGTCGATGGCTCCTACGCCGGCGGATCGCAGCGCACGCAGATCGACCTGTGCGCTCAGGGCTACTTTCGCTATTCGGACAGCAACCAGATGTCGATCGATGGCGGCTACGGCAGCGGCTACAACGTCAGCGGCTATGATGCAGGGCGCGATAAAGGCCAGGGTTCATGGGAGGTGGTCGGCCGTGGTGAGCAGGCGGTTTTGTTGCTGAAATTCAATGACGGCCGGGTGTTCGAATATACGCTCGGTTTGGAAGACGGCAAGACCTATCTCAACGGCAAGCGTTTTTTCCGGACGTACAGCAACGCGCCGGTCGAAGATCACCGGCCGAACTGCTGGTGAGATACCTCTGTTTCCGGGTTAGAAATGAAGATCAGATGTGCGGAGGCAGGACATGCTGGTTTGCGCCGTTTATTCGGCGGCAGACTCCTGCTCAGGGTCTTGCGGAGCGGGGAACTCGATACCGCGATAGATATCCGAGATCGGCATGTGGAAATCGACAGAGACAAACTGCAACGTTGCGGCGGCGTCATTCCATTCGGAGAGCACCCAGCCGCCGTCCGTTTTGACGAACCGTTCCACATGCACCCTGTTCTGGTCTATGAGCACATATTCGCGCAGAGTCGGGATAGCGCGATACATCTCGAATTTTTCACCGCGATCGTAGTTTTTGGTGGATTCGGAAAGCACTTCGATGATCATGAGCGGATTGGTCACCGTGTCGTTGCGGTCAAAGTAAAATTCCGGCTCACCGCAGATGATCATGACATCCGGGTAGGTAAATACGTCTTTTTCTTCGATCCAGAGACGCAGGTCGAGGCCATGCAGGCGGCATTTGCTGTCGCGCACTTTTGGCCCGGCAGCACTGATGATGTTCATCACAATACTATTGTGCTCATAGGAAGCACCGGCCATCGCAAAGATTTTTCCGGCGAAATACTCGCTCTTGTACTCTGCCTGCTCTTCGAGCGCCAGATATTCTTCCGGCGTCACGCGTTTCAAAGCTGGTTGGGACATGTAAGTGCTCCTTTTGGGATGACAGCACAAGCGGACATCGAACATCAGCCCCGGTGCGCAGGACTGTCATGCTCTGGATATCTACTTAACTCAGCTCGGTTGCATCTTTCAGGCAGACCGCCTGACCACAGCATGTGCCTACGCTGCAAAATCGTCATTCCGGTTTCCCCGCAGGGGAAGACCGGAATCTCCCTGACTCAGGCACGTGCCGGAAAAGATGAGATTCCGGCACGGCGCTTCGCCTGGCCGGAATGACAGTTGTCGGTGCCCTGGCAGGCCCGGTTTGCTGAGTTTACTGGATACCCTGAGGTTAACTCAGCAAACAGGTGCTTTGCCGAACAAAATTTTTCAGCTGTACCGATTCCCACTCAGCA
>DRLW01000321.1 GCA_011375275.1 Bacteroidota bacterium | reverse complement strand
GCCAGAGCACAGCACATGCCTGCACCAGATCTGTCATTCCGGTTTCCCCGCAGGGGAAGACCGGAATCTCCCGGACTCAGGCACGTGCCGGAAAAGATGAGATTCCGGCACTGCGCTTCGCTTGGCCGGAATAACAGATGCCGGTATCTGAGCGGAGCCCGGTTGGCTGAGTTAACTGGATACCCGGACCAAAAAACATATTATTCTTATTGAGAGAATCGCTCTGATTAGGTCAAAATAAAGCAAGAGGCCGATAACCAGACTACAGAGCCACGACCAAACCTCACACTAAGCCAAAAAAACAAAAACCCTGCGCACTCAGCGAGCACGGCGCGAGAAAAACAAGGGGGATTTTCACATGCGTACCTGCTCACGTAACCCTTCTTTCAGCAAACACCAAGAAGCAGTTGAAGAGACGGTGGCAGTTATGGGGGAATACAAGTCCGGGGGGATGACTATCTTCCTGATCCGATCCAGCGACTTGGCGGGCTGCTACGTTGTGTCGAATCAACCCATACGACTCGAGGAAAAGCCTCAAAAAAATCCGGCTGCCCTGCCACACAGGCAGAGCAACCGGACCCATGATCGAGAGTTTTGAAATTTTCGGGTAAGCGATCAAAAATTACTTCGCCAGAACGAGCTTACGTTGAACGACCAGGCCATCAACGTCGAGGCGGTAGAAATAGACGCCGCTTGAAACCAGCCGGCCGCTGTCTGATGTCCCGTTCCAGACGACTTTGTGTTCACCAGCGCCCAGCTCTTCGGAGAGCAGCGTCCGGACCAGTTGTCCAGCGCTGTTGTAAATGCGCAGTGTTGCCGTGCTTTGCTGCGGCAGGGTGAATGAGATCGTCGTCTCAGGATTGAACGGATTGGGATAGTTGGAAAGCTCGATCTTATCCGGCAGCAAGCCATGCTTGCCGTCGCGTACCGAAGTCGGTGTTCCCAGCTCAACGCTATAGGTCGTTTTACCGCCCGGATTATCCGTGAAAGAGATCGTGCCGTCCCGGCCCGTTACGCCATTGGCAACGACAGTGCCGTTTTTCCGCACGGTGTACTGGTAGCCGCGCTTCATCTCACCGATGAAATGCTTGACCGGCTTGTTGCTGTTGATCGTATAGCTGAAATTCTGCAACGGTGTTTCGTTCTTGCTGAATAAAACCAGCCGGTCCTTATTCATCAACGCACCGATATACACGCCACCGGAAACATCCTCTACCGATGCCGGCTCAGACATGGTATTCGCATCTCCGAGCTGCATTACGGTGAGAAACTGGTTTTCGTTGGAGCGCACCTGCAGCGTGCTCTGGCTGAGGATAAAAGCAGCCAGCTCGCCGAAATCAGACGCATTGTAATTCAAAGAGGTGCCATCGGCCCAGACCCACTCTTTGCCCCGGCCGCTCATCATATAAAACTGCCCGCTCTTCGGCAAAACGCTGGTGACGTACATACGCCCGTGCGCTTTGTCGATACGGTTTGTAACGCTCACAGTGCGAGCGCTGGTCGTTTTCCAGCCGGCTGCTGCAGAGTTCCATTGCCCGTCGACAACTTCGGCCGGCATGGTGGTATGCAGGACAAAATATTTCTCCCCCGTGGCATCGACCCTGTCCAGCACGACGAGGTACTCCTGATTGACCTCACCGCGCAGATACACGATGGCCCGCCGCGCCAGCTTCACATCGTTTCCACCTTTATAGCTGCGTGTATAGTTGTAGTTGATATAGTCAAAATCATCCGCTACCTGCCACGACTCTGTGGTGCCGATATGTGCTTTGGCGCCTTCTTTGTACAACTCAGGCTTGTCGGCATCATCCATACGGATGCTGCCCATATCTTCGCTCAATTTTTTGTCACTGAAAATGCCAAAAACATTATTCTGCGCCATACCCTTGCCATCACTTTGCGCACTGGGGATGCCGTCACCCGCGTTTTTCGTATTGGTGGCACTCACAGCAAGCGGCCCGAAACGATGGATATTCAACGCTCCGATCTCCGGTTCGTTGTGACCATTCGGATACCAGTAGGTTTGAGCAAAGAACTGAATCAGCGTCGAGGAATTATACTCGTGGTCAGAACGCAACACGTAGGACTGCCCGAGCTTGACACTGAGAGGAATCTCCGCTTCATAGGGTGTCTTCTTACGTACATGCTTTGTTCCAAAGATGAACTTGTAAAAAAAGTCATAAAGATGCGGTTTATAGTACTTATAATCATCAACATCGACACCATAGGGGCTCTGCTCGGCAAACCAGGCAGCAAACCCTGCCAGGTCCGGGTCCACATCCGCGAGTTTGGCTGCGGCCATATTCATGATATTGGAAACAGGTACGGCATTGCCTTCCAGAGCCCGGCTGGTATTTTGCTGGGCGAAATAATACGTCCCCTGGTATGGCATGGGCATGATGTTGTAGTAGAGATAATAGGGGGAATATTTCAGCCAGCCATGTTCAGCCCAGTAATTCTTGTTCAGAGCACTTCCGGCAGCAGCAGCCAGAAGCTGAATTCCGGTATAGCCGTCCATGCTGTAACTGTCGCCTTCGTGCCAGTCACTCGAGCCTTCGTAGAGCACATCCGAGACGCCGATCTGGCTCTCGACAAAAACATCCTGGAAGGAATCCATCATCACTTTTGCTTTGCTCATATATGAGGAGCCGAGTTCTTCATCGCCATAAAAACACAGGGCCGCGCCATAGACATGCGTATTTGCGGTATAATGATTTTCAAGCTTGACCCGTTCACGGGCATAGCGGTTATTCCACAACACGATCAGCCTGTCAACGATCGTGCGTTTTTCGGCAAGGGAGGACAAATCATGCGTCCAGTCGTACACAACCTGCAGAGCAAGCGTGGGGACCCCACCCTTCTTACCCGAAAGAGTAGCAGGGCCATGGTGCGGCTCGTTCCAGTCTGCCGGCAGCGCATTGGCAATGTACAGACCATACTCTATCGCCTTGCGGCCATACTGTTCTTTGGTATATCGCGCGGAGATCCCGGAAATCGTCGAAGGATCGACCTGATAGAGCAGTGCGTAGGAGCGCGCGGCTCCTGTGAGATCATTCCAGTCGCTCACATCACCGGTTCCGGGTTTCATGGAGTACATGCCATCCATGTGATTGACGAATTGCTGAAAGTCGGACTTGTAGTAGGTATTGATACGCGTCCTCAGATCCGCGATGTCCTTCGCGGTCATGAAAATGCGGGGGTGCTCACCACGGGCAAGCGGCGAGTTCGGGGGCAGGATAAACTTTTGTGCCAAAACCTGCGTGCTGAGCAGAACCGAGATGAGTATCAACCCGAGTGTTCTCACTTCATCCTCCATGACTTTTGATAAAACAGTATGATTTGACGAATTACGTGACGATTCTTGTCGGCTAAGAACACTTTCACGTTTTTGTAATTCAGAATCGTACTCCCGGACGCTTCTCCCGGGCGGCCATGCATCAGGATAATCGTCTGAATTCTCTGCAATTACGGCAGTTTAAGGGAGTGATTCTTTTCCAAAAAACACGACTCTTCAGCCTTGTCACAGCTCAATATTGCCAATTGCATGCCAAAAGTCTGATCAGGCGGAGGAAGCGCCAGATAGTGAAATTTTTTCAGGGAGGCGGAGTAAAGGATGTAAAAACGCCGGTTTATTCACGACGCAGCATGGGGGATAAATACGAATCTTGTTCAGGGGGGAGAGTATGGATGGATCTTGCACAGCAGCATCGCTGCACCGGATGGCTGTATCATTTATTTCACAAAACAGTCGTGCAAAGGTGCTGCGATGCTGCAGAAATTTCAGGCACGGCCTGGCGGCCGCCCGGTCTCAGGCCATGGCACCGGCTGCTGCCTGAATCTCTTCGCCGCTGATCAGAGGCAGGGAGGTTTCGTTGTAGAGATAATCCAGGCCAAAGGTGCGCAGAATGCCGGCTGCCTGTTGCGCCTGCTCATCACTGATGCCTTTTCGCCAGCTTTCCGTCAGACTGAGGCCGAGGTGGATGGCACT
>DRLW01000320.1 GCA_011375275.1 Bacteroidota bacterium | reverse complement strand
GATGCGATTGGTCTCTGGCAGGAACTGCTGGAAATCGACGTACAACAGTTCATCGCTGTTCGCATCGCGGATCAGTCCAACGTGATGCCAGGCTGCGAGATAAAAGACCAAAGCGCCTTCGAGGTGTGGAGTGATCCAGGCCGGGATATCCTTCTTCAGCTCATACTCCGGCCCCAGTTGCGCCGGAAAGAGCTGTGTCCGATTGGCGCCCAGCAGGGCGAGAATACGCCGGGAATGCACGATGACTTTGGGCAGGTCCCAGCCCAGCACCCAGGAGGCACCGGCGTTCAGGGCGAGGGCGCTCATCAGTCCGGCGTTGCAGCAGATATCCAGGACCACACGCCCGTGCAGCGGCCTCTCTGCAGCGGCGAGCATTTCACGGATCGTCGGCCAGCGCATGCTGGTGTCGCGTTTACCCGTATGGCCTGCTCCGGGTATGGCCTGATACAGGGACTTTTTCTTGCCGTGGTGCAGGTGAGTATCGCCAAAGTGTAAATCCTGCCGCGCCGATTCCACCACATCCGCAAGGATGCGATTGGTCTCTGGCAGGAACTGCTGGAAATCGACGTACAACAGTTCATCGCTGTTCGCATCGCGGATCAGATTGCCATTGCAGCCCGGCTTGTCGAGAAAGTCCTCGTCCCTCAGCCCGGCGATGCTGGTCAGACTGAAGTATTTTTTTTCTATGTGCTGCTGGAGAATGCGCATGAAGCGGTCATATTCCGCCAGGGTGGGCACAGCACCGGCAACATGCCGCACAACGAAACAAGAATAGCTCTGCTCTTTGCTCTGCAGCTCGGTGAGACCGTACAGTTTCGGACCGATGCCAAGCGCGTAGAGCGCACTGGCTGCAGCCTCCTGGGTGGACAGAGGACCGGTCATTTTTTCAGCTGAGCGTGCCCGTGTAACGCCGGAAAAAAGATATACCGCCTCATCAGGAGCAGCAAAATTTTTCAGGATTTTATAGCCGGAATCCGGCGGAAACGCTGTAACCATATCACCCAGAACCGCTGTAAGTTTTTCCTGCGGCGGCAGGTAAATCGTATGCCCTCCCTGAACATAGCGTACACCAAGGCGGTCGAAAAGCGCACACAACTCTTCTGCATTCTGTGCGCCACCAAATGCCACCGGCCATGCTTGCTGCGACTGTTTGTATGCGCGAAAATCGAGATTATCCTTCTTGCCCAGGCTGCGCAAGCGATGCTCGCTAAAGCGCAAAAAGGCCATCAGCTCGTAATAGCCGCTGCGCAGAATCTTTTCTGTAAACGGCAGCTTCTTCAGCGGGCGAAAGGTATTGTACAAAATTGGCCCGAGGACTTCGGAGAATGATTTCATAAATCCCAGTTTTCGAATAGGGTTGTCGTGTGTGCGGTTTGTCATGCACACTGCACCGTACCGGTTAAGGCCTATTCCGCTTGTTTGAAAATCCGGCCTGTCGCCTTGCGGAAATCTGGCAGCAGAGCGCGCAGCAGCATTGCCGTTGCGGCCATAACTATGATCAGGAAAACAGCCGCCCAAAACAGGGCCTGCAGAAAGTGCATCGCTGCCAGCCAGGGGCGCATGGCGATGAGCAGCGCATAGCTGGCTCCGCCAAGCAGCAGTGCGGGCCGCAGGGCAATGACATATTTCCCCCACCGGGCCTGTAACACACTCCTGCTGGCTGCGGCCATAAACAGGAACATGAACCCATTGGCTGCAAGCACTGCGGCAGCGATCCCGGTGATGCCATAACCTGAGCCGATAACAACACCGCCAAGCAGCAGCAAGGCGAAGACGATATGCCCGGCCATCTGCCGGCGAATGGCGCCGACTGCTTTGAGCAGGGCATCGCTCAGGGTGTAGAGATTGAAAAAGCCGACTGGTGCCAGTATTTTCAGCGCCGGGACAACGGCGAGCCATTTTTCACCGAGCACAAGCAGAACGAGTTCCTCAGCCATGAAGCTGATAAAAATCACCATGGGCAGAACCAGTGTCGCACTGAGCATGACCGAAGTGAAGTACTGCTGCTGCAGCCTGTGTGTATCGTGCTGGTCGTGTGCAAAAGCCGGAAACAGCACAGAGTGCAGGGAAGTCATGATCAGACTTGTCGGCAGGCGCATGAGATAAAATGCGCGCGAGTACAACCCGAGGGCCTTTTCGCCGAGTACTCTGCCGGCGATAAAGTAGTCGCCGTTCATGGCCACAAAATTGGCGATACGCGAAAGGGTCAGACCGCCGCCGAAGGATGCCAGCTCGCGGACATCCTTTTTCTGCCAGGCCGGGATCAGAGAGTGGCGCGTTCCCAGCCAGAGCAACAGAGCACGCAACCCGCCCTGCAGGATGATGCCGGCTACCAGGCTCATGACCCCGAACCCACGCGCTGCCAGAACGATGGTGACCACAGTGTAGCCGCAGAAATAGGCGGCGGTTTCGGCCAGCATCAAATATTTAAAATCTCCCCGGCGTTGCAGCAATGCTTCTGAAACCGCTCCGAAGCCCGAGAACAGAAAGATAAAACCCAGCCAGAAATAAACCGGCCGGACCACTTCATCGACGAGGAGAGAACTGGCGAGTTGGAAAACCAGCGTACCCGCGGCACCGGCGATGACCGCAAGGGTAACAGCGGTGCGAACGGTACTGCCGGCGAGCTTTTTTTTCTGCACCACAGCAGGCCCGATGCCCATCTGAAACAGCAGCTCGGTGAAGTTGACGAAGATCATCACATAGGTGATGGTGCCGAACGCTTCGATGGGCAGCATGCGCGCCAGCACCGCGACTGTGAGCACCTGCAAGCCGATTTTGGCGATCAGCCCGGCGCTGCGCCAGCCGAGATTGCGGATGATTTTCGGGAACGCCGGAGTCATGTCGGCAACAAATCCGTCGCTGAATCAGCGTTCGCCCGGCGTGCTGCGCAGCCGGTGCAGGTTTTTGACCGCTCGCATGAAGTCATCGTATTTCTGGCGGTCGTTCTCTGCCAGCCATGCCAGCATCTCGTGTACCCAAACGATGATAAAGGACAGCAGAATGCTCGCCAGCGCTGAGGTAACCACGATCAGCGTGCGTTTCGGACTGCTGCGTTTCTGTGGCAGGGTCGGTGCATCCAGCACCTGGATGGTCGGCGAATCTTTTTTCTCCTGAATGCGTGCCTGTTCATATTGTTGCATCAGCAGTTGATAGATCACTTTCTGAACCTCGATGTCACGCTGGATGAACAGGAATTGTTTGTACAGCTCCGGCACGTCCTGCATGGCAAGAATCAGATCATTCTCGATCGGCGAGATGCCCTGCTGCAACCTTTCCAGATGCTTGCGCATTTCAGCAACCTGCAACCGTACGGTTTTCAGCTCCTGATGGGATTCCTGCAAATAGGTTTGCAGCACATCGCGCTGGATTTCGAGGCTCACCATCTGCGCCCGCAGTTGCGCGCTCAGCTCGATCTGTGATTTGACCTGTGTTTCGATATCAAAGGCGCCGTTTTTGCGCTGAAAATCAACCATGCGTTGCGCGGCTGCAGCCATGTCAGCTTCTGCTTCTTTGAGGCGTTTTTCGATGAATTCGCGCGTGTAGGTGGCGCTGGTTTTGCGCACCTCGATATTGACCCGGTCCAGCTCTTCGAGAAAAGCCTGCGTCAGCTTCTGGGCAAATTCCGGCGTTCGTTCCCAGCAACTGATGACGATCAACCCCTCTTCGGTTTTATCGAAAAACGTCCTCGAATCGAGCTGGCCAAGGGCATCTTCGAGAAAATCTGCTTCGAAATAGTCTTGCAGATTAAATCGTTCGATGATGCGGGTGCGCACATTGCGGCTGCGCAGCACTGCGATGTAGATATCTGCCGGACCTGTTGTCAGCCCGGCGATTCCGGGGACGTCGAAGGGCAGGTCAAGGGCCATGGAAGCGAGGCCAAACAACCCCGAACTCTGCGTTTCCGGCGGCATGAGCCTGGCAGTGCTGGTGTACCAATGGGGCAATACCAGGCTGATCGCCGCGGAGACTACGGAAAACAGCATGAAATTGACGATGAATATTTTTTTGTTTCTGAATAAAATCAGCAACAGATCGATCAACTTGAATTGCACGGTAAACCTCAGTTTGCTATGAGAAGCCGTCGCTTTGTTCGTCGGGACAGGCGCTATCGGCGGAAGAGTGCAGAAGCAACGGCGCTTATTTCAGGGATCGATAGATCAGGAAAAACTGGACGAGCTGCACGACCACTGTTGCGGCAGAAGTGAGCACATCTTTCATGACGATACGTCTGGCCGTCTTGACTTCGACGGTATCACCTGCGTGCACAGGCTCGTCCGGCCCGGAGGCGATTTCACCGGAAAGATGGTGTCGCGTTTGAAACGAGGTCAGACCATCGGACTGAAAATTGGGCCCGGCAAGGCCGGCATAATCGCGGGCGAGGAATCCTGAATGGAAGGGATAGGCCCCGGGATACTGCACCGCACCCTGCACATACACGCTGTCACGAATCGAGGGGATGGAGATAATATCGCCGTCCTGCAGAACATGGCCATGTGCGGAGCCGTTCGCAGAGTCTTTGGGCGCGAACAGCCTGAAAATGCTGGTTGCCCCTTGTTCAGCTCCGGGACGTTTGAGTACCGCGCTGCGCAGGTCCTGGTTTCGGGAAATGGTGGCGATGCGCATGAGCAGGTCTTCGGCAGTCTCCCCGGGTCTGGCGTAATGGATGCCCCGGTTGCTGAACCGGCCTTCGATAGTAACTTTCGGCAGAGTCGGGCCGGCTTGTTTGATAAAAATCACATCGCCATCGAGCAGAAAAGGATTGGCGTCGAGGTCGCCGGTGCGCAGGTAGTTGCTGAAATCGATACTCAGCGTTGCCCCGCTGTGCCGGCGTATCTGTATGGCGTAGTAGTCTGCTGCAGCGCTCAGCCCACCGGCCGCAGCGATAGCATCGCTGAGGCGGTTGATGTGCTGCACGGTGTAAATCCCCGGCAGGTTTACCGCACCGATGACGTGTACGCGGAAATACCGCAGCCCGACCAGGGAAATCTGCAGTTTACCGCTGACGTATTTTTCCCGGCTGTGCCTGTCGAGCTCGCGTTGCATCTCTGCCAGGGTTTTGCCGGCAACCGGAAACATGCCCAGGCTGGGCACGATCAATTTGCCTTCTGCAGTTATCTGGGTGAGGAAATCCTCTTCGAGCAGCGGAAAGATGGAGATGAGAAAGCGATCCCCCGCACCAACAACATACTGCTCAGGGTCGATGGGATGCTCCAGAACCAGGGCATCTGCAGCCGGTTCCAGTTTGGGGAGTGCCTGTTGGTTTTTTTCTTTTTGTTGCTTCTGAACCTGATTGAACAGCGGCAGCGGAGTTTGCTTCTGCGTCTGTGCTGAAACGGCAGAGCCTACCACCAGTGCCGGAATGGCTAAAAGGATAAGTGATCTCATCAGCTTTCAGGGCTATGGGTCAAAGATAACGAGCAGCCAGGGAAAAGCGTGCGTGCTAGCGGGGCAGGATGACGGTGACCGAACTATCAAGAGAAAGAGCCGGTTTGGTCTTGAGCTGAAACTTTTCAGGCTTTCGGATATCTCCGCGTGCACCACACATGTGGAATATCCGGCTCAGGCCAAACCGGCCTGCGAAGTGCTGATCAATGGGAGTGGTTCGAAGGCTGATAGGTGTTGGTTCCGCACCCCAGCCTGACGATTTTGTCTTCGAACTGTTTGGCCATTTTCTGTGTCGCGTTACGGGTATCGACGACGAGCTTGGAGTTTTGAACGATAAACTCGAAATCATACGCGTCGTGATCCGTGGCTATGACGACACAATCCGTATCCTGCAGAAGCTCCCTGGTTATGGTTTGTGATTCATAAACCTTGCCGTTCACCGGCAGTTGCGGCACCCACGGATCGTTGTAGATCAGGTTCTGGGCTCCGCGTGCGTGCAACAGCTCCATCACCTTGATGGCCGGAGAGTTGCGCGTGTCATCGACGTTTTTCTTGAAAGCAACGCCAAGGATGAGAAATCGCGACGATGCGATGGCACCACCATGTGTCGAAAGCGATCTGATGATCAGGTCGAGCACATAGTAGGGCATGTTTTCGTTGGTCTCTGCTGCCAGCTCGATGAAGTTGGTGTGAAAATCGTACTCCTTAGCCTTCCAGGAAAGATAGTACGGATCGACCAGAATGCAGTGTCCGCCGATCCCCGGCCCCGGGAAGAACGGCATGAAACCAAAAGGCTTTGTCGCCGCGGCCTGCACCACTTCCCAGATGTCGATACCATCCATGCGATCGCAGAGCTGCGCCAGCTCGTTGAGCAAGGCGATGTTGACACTGCGGAAGATATTCTCGAGCAGCTTGGTCATCTCTGCCGCTTTCGGGCTGGAGAGCGGCACAACTGTCGAGATGATCTTTTCCGAAATCGCTACGGTCAGCTCAGTACATTTCTGCGTGACACCGCCGACAACGACCGGCGTGTTGGAGGTGGTGAATTTTTTATTTCCCGGATCGATGCGTTCCGGGGAGAACGCCAGAAAGATATCCTCGCCGACCTTGAGTCCCCCCTCTTCGAGGATAGGCTGCAGCAGTTTTTCCGTGGTTTCCGGATAGGTCGTGCTTTTGAGTATGATCAACTGGTCCCGCCGCAGGCCGGAGAAAATGCCATTGGCAGCATCGACGATATAGGATACATCCGGTTCCTTGTTCGGCGTAAAGGGCGTCGGGACACAGATATAGATAACGTCGAGATCCGAAATGTTGTCATAGTTCGCTTCGGCTTTGAAAAGCCCATCGCTGACGACGCCTCTGAGCAAGTCGCTATCGACGTCATCGATGTAGTTTTCTCCCGAGTTGATTTTCTCGACTTTGGTGGTGTCGTTGTCGATGCCCAAAACAGAAAAGCCGGCCTTTGCATATTCCACAGCCAGCGGTAATCCCACATAACCGAGGCCGATGATACCGATGCGTGCGGTATTGTCGGCGATACGCCCCGATAAGCTCACGATGTCACTCCTTTTGCTGTAAGTCAAATAGTTGTTGTGCTTGTGATGACGCTCCTGCGAGTTAGGGGGTGCCCTGCCTCACATTTGACCATGTGTGCCCGGACGAGATATCTCACTATATATGAACAGTAAAGTTCTTTTGCTGAAGAACGGATATGAATTATTCCAGGTTTTTGTAATTCTGGCGGTAATATTCGAGATATTCTCCGCTTTTGAGCTTTTCCCACCACCAGCGGTTTTGCACATACCAGTTGATCGTCTCTTCCATGGCAGCTTCAAAAGCATGTTTCGGCTGCCAGCCCATCGCGTTGATCTTACTGCAATCCACAGAATATCTGCGGTCGTGGCCAAGGCGGTCCTCAACATGCGTCATCAGCGATCTTGGCTTTCCTAATGTGCTCAGAATCAACTCGGTGATGAACAGATTCGTTCGCTCATTGCCGCCGCCGATGTTGTACACCTCGCCATGTGTGCCTTTCTGAGTGAGAAAATCGATAGCGTCGCAGTGATCATCCACATAAATCCAGTCGCGGACATTCATGCCATCGCCATAAATCGGCAGCGGTTTATCTTCCAGGGCATTGGTGACAAAGAGCGGGATGAGTTTTTCGGGGAATTGTCGCGGCCCGAAGTTGTTGGAACACCGCGTGATGATCACCGGCACGTCATAGGTGACAAAGTAGGAGTACGCCAGCCGGTCTGCCCCCGCCTTGGAGGCGGAGTAAGGACTCGATGGCATCAGGGGATCGTCTTCTTTGAAAGAGCCGTCCTCGGTGCTGCCGTACACTTCATCCGTGCTGATCTGAACGAAGAGCTTGCTGCCGTGACGACGGGCCGCTTCGAGCAGCACAAAGGTCCCGAAAACATCGGTGCGGATGAAATCATCCGGCTGTCCGATGGAACGATCGACGTGACTTTCAGCCGCGAAGTTGATGATATAGTCGGCTTCAGGAACCAGGGAGTTGACCAGCTCCTCATCGCAGATATCACCCTTGACAAATGAATAACGCGGGTCATCTTCGATCTCTTTGAGATTGTCAGGATTGCCGGCATAAGTCAGTTTATCGAGATTGATGATCCGGATATCATCATATTTTTTCAGCATGTATCGGATGTAGTTCGAACCGATAAAACCGGCTCCGCCGGTAACGAGGTAGGTGCTCATGGTGAAATGTTCTCCTGAAACCTGAAAAATGTGCTGTCCTGCTGTCCAGGGGCTTTTTTGAGAATTGCGAATATAGCGATCGTGCTACCAAAAGTCAAATAAATTGTCGGCCGAAATGTTGTAAAATTTTGAATTTATCCCGCTTTATTTCAGGGTACCCGGTTAACCCGGCACGGTTGCATCTTTTCAACCAGACCACCTGACAACAGCACGTGCCTGCACATGAGCTGTCATTCCGGTTTCCGCACAGCGGAAGACCGGAATCCCCCAGACTTTGGCATCTGCACGAAAAGATGAGATTCCGGCACTGCGCCGCGCTTGGCCGGAATGACAGATGTCGGCGTACAGGCCCGGTTAGCTGAGTTAAGTGGATACCCTGGCCGGGAGCATCGTGCAGCCTGTCCTGCCAATTTTTCATGAAAACTTTGGGCTGAGAAACCTGCAGAGTGTGGATTTGCTGAGGCCCGGTCCTGCCCTACCCCGGTTGTTCAGAAGGCCACGAAAAGTATATCGGCAAAAAGCTCGGTTTTGTCAGCCATATAAGCTGGCAGACTGCACCGAGCGGATCAGGAGGCCGGGAGTACGTAGAACAGGATGGCGAAGAAGTGGCAGATGCTGCCGCCGAGTACGAAAACATGCCAGATCGCGTGGTTGTACGGCAGTTTGTGCCAGACATAAAAAATAACGCCACTGGTATATAAAATTCCTCCGGCAAAAAGCCAGACCAGCCCGCCGGTGGGAATGGTCGCCATCATCTGATCCAGCCCGACGATACTGAGCCAGCCCATGAAAATATATCCCAGGGTAGAAACTTTGCGGTATTTATGAAACTGCCGGGTCTTCAGGCCCACACCGACCAGAGCCATGGCCCAGACAAGGATCAACAGGCTATAGCCCCAGGCGCCTCGCATGTTGACCAGCATGAAAGGAGTATAAGTTCCGGCGATGAGCAGGTAGATTGCCGCATGGTCGATTTTTTGAAAAATACGCTTCAAACGTACCGAGCGGATGCTGTGATACAGGGTCGAAGCAAGATAGAGAATGACCAGCGTCGCGCCGTAGATGCTGAAGCTGATCACATGCAGGGCTGTGCCGTAAATTGAAGCCAGCACAACCAGCAGCGTCAGGCCGGCGATACTCAAAGCCGCGCCTATGCCATGGGTGATGCTGTTGGCGATTTCTTCCCGCAGAGTCGGGGCGGTGTGTGGTTTCATTTCGTTGGGCAAAAAGGTTGTTTCCATACGAAGATTCTCGTTTTTCAATCCATATTTTCAGGATTATTCTGTGAATAGTGCGTGTCAGATACGGATAAGTATCGGCAGGACAGTGGTGCCGGTACAGCATGAGACCGAAAGATAAAAAAACAGGATGGCGGCCGGACCTCACAGTGTTTTTTCATACACATAGATTGCGGCATCACCGTGATGGGGATCGTTGCTGTTGCGTAGTTTTTTCTTCTTCTCAAATCCGAGCTTCTCCAGCACACGACAGGAGGCAGGATTTTGTTCCAGGCTGTGGGCAAAGAGTTTTTTCAGCTTGATGTGCTTGCGCGCATACTCGATAGCGAGCCGGCCGGCAGCCGTGGCGTAGCCGTGATTCCAGTACGGCTTGCCGATCCAATAGCCGTACTCGGCCAGATGCTGGTCCTTATGCACGGTGACGAAACCACAGACGCCGACGATTTTCCCGTCCTCCGCCCGGCGGATGGCAAAAGCATATTCATCCCCGGCTTTCTGTCTTGGAAGCAGCATCTTGATCCACGTTTGTGCGCCGTTTTCGGGGTAAGGGTCTGGCAGCCGCGTCGTTGCGACGACATCCGGGTGGGAAGCAATTTGCTGAATTTCTTCGGCATCATCTAAAGTCACGAGTTCGATCGTCACATGGGCGGTCATCATTGTGCTCCTGTCAAAACATAGCGGGAAAATGACTCGCTGTGTGTTCATCGGGCGTGGCGGCAGGGAAATAGTGGAAAAGGAATGGTCGGGATACGCCCGTTTAGCCTGCTTTATTCGTCCCGATTCATTTTTGAAGAAATCGGGAAAGAGATTTTTCAGGGTAGAGAAGTTTGTTAGTTTTGGTATGGTATCAATTTAGGTAAATAAACTTAAACAGCAACATTTTTCTGGACATCCCAGTGTTGTTTTTTTACCTTGAGCCGTGCTTATGCTATGTGTGTCGCTGTTCGCAGCGAAAGAGCCGGATGGCTCGTGACATTCAACCAAAACGGGTTCTGACATGAAAAAAAGCGCTGTCTATGCTTTCGGGGTGCTGCTTGCTGTTTTATCCGTCTTTGCCTGTGGCAAAAAGGCTGATGACGAAAAGATTTTGGCCACGGTGAATGATGAAGCCATTACGGTCAAAGATTTTAAGCAGCAATTGGGCAACCGCCATACTGTGATTTTGCGCAATCCCGAACAAGCGGAAAAATTACTCGAGCAGGTTATCGAACAGCGTTTGTTGCTGCAGAAAGCGAAAGCTTTGGGGCTGGAAGAATCTAACGAGTATAAATTCAGCGCAACGTTGTTGAAGCTTTCCGTGGTGCTCGAAGCCTGGCGAAGCCACATCGCAGATTCACTGGCCAGGGCCAGCGCAGACAGCTCGGGCGATGCTTTCGCGATTCGCGCCCGCCTGCTGCAGGAGTATGAGGCTGATTTGCAGAACAGCCTCGATATTCGTTTTGATGAGAAAAATCTCGCCAGATTGCTCAAACGCATCACCGCTGCGCGCGCCCAGCTCGCTGTCAAAAAGGATGCTCTTGACAGCAAAACTCTGCCGCACATCGAGGATGACACGCCGATCGCGAGAAGTGAAAAAGGGGTTTTTACATTTGCGGATTTTATGAAACGAGCAGAGTTCACCTCAAAACAGGAACGCGCCTCTCTTTCCTCGCTTCCGGTACTGCGCCAGTTCATCACCGGACTGATTCTGCGCGACGCGTTACTGGATCAGGCTTTTGCTGAAGGTGTCGATCTGTGGCCCGAAGTCGAGCAGCGCATTCGGTACGGCAGACAGCACTATCTGATCAGAAAAACCCTGGCGGAAATGCTGAGCAGAGAGCAAAAACCCGTCAATGGCAGCAGTGCCGGCGCTGTCGTCACCCAACGCGAACAGCAGATGCGCGAGCAGATCGACAATTTAAAGAAGGCCGCCCGCATCACCCGCAACATTTCCCTTCTCGAGTCCCTCGCCGGTCAAAGTTAATCGTTTCTGCAACAAGACGCCGCGAACCATTTTTTGCTCACGCTGAGAAAAAAATCGGTTCGCCGGCCCGTCCCATATCCCGGTGCTGAATACTAACCAGATCAGCAATGGGAAACAGCCGGGCCGGCGAATCCGTGTCATGGTGCTGCCGGGCTGCTGGCAGTTACTTCAGCAAAATGATTTTCTGCTTCTGCACCTGCCCGTTCCAGCGGATGCTGACGTAATACACGCCGCTCGGGCGTGAACCGGCATTCCAGCGGACTTCATGCACGCCGGCGGCTTGCTGGCCGTCGACCAGGCGGGCGACTTCCTGCCCGTTGGTGTTGAAAATGGCCACCGTGACCTGGCCCTGTTCAGGCAGCTCATAGCGCAGCCGCGTTTCGGGATTGAATGGATTCGGGTAATTGGGCAAAACGCGGAAAGCCTCCGGCAGCAGCCCATCCTCTTCGACCGTTGCTCCGGCTGCGGCTTTTCCAGTCCACGCGATGTAGTCAGACTGTTTGACCCAGACCGCATATCCGCGAGCGGGTGCTTCCACCCAAACCCGGCCATCACTGTACACCTGAGTGGTCTGCGAGTTGTCAAATGCATTGACCAGAACGGTGTTGGCCCAGTTGGTGAATCCACTGGGCGAGCTGTCCACCCACAATCCTTTTGTGCTGGTATCGTGATTATTGAGAACGATGATTGCCCCGTCACGGGTGCCGTTCCCTTGGCGGCGTGCGACATAAACGTTATAGGTGTCGCCCGAAGGGTAGGGATTGCCAACCTGGCTGAGCACCTCGAGGCCACCGTCGAGGTAGTTTTTGCGGACGTGGATAAGCTTTTTGATGTCATCTTTCAGAGTTGCCGGCGCCGTAACCGTGTAGGAATTATCATGGGCATCGACCTGCGTGACACCATAAAAATGCGGATAGAAAATGCATGGCCGGCCTTCGTGCGTGAGAATGTAGGCATAGGCCATCTTGAAATCTTTGGTCACCCATTTATCGCGCTCTTTACCCGTATCATGGTTATCGACAAAAGTGACCACTGAGGTACCGGGCAGGCTGTTGCCACTGGCGTTGCGCACCATGCCGGCATTGTTCAACCAGCTCATGTCGAAGCTGCTCTGGTTACCGTTACACATGTCTTTCAGGGTGTTTTTCAGCGGGAAATCAAAGCCATCGACATCAGCGCCATAGCCGGCAACGGTATTGACCCAGTTTTTGATGCGATAATCCGCCCCCCAGTACTCGCCGACGATAAAACGCTGTGAGCCGTTGAGCAGGGGAAGATTATTGACCCAGTCTGCGGCGAAGGATTCCTGAAAGCCGCGTACGAAATCCAGCCGGTAGCCATCGAAGCCTATGGTTGATGACAGCCAGACTCCCCAGTTTTTCAGGCGGCTTTGTACCGTGGTATCGAACGTGTTCAGGTCGTTGCCGAAAAACTTGGTGTTGGTGATGATCTCATCCGTACCGGGAAAACCGAGCCAGTCATACTGATCGACCGGGTGAAAATGGGTATAATTCCACGTGTAGTTCGCCTCGCCGGTGCCGGTGTGGGTGACATAGGAAATACCGGTATTGGTGCGCGCCTCCAGCGTTGTTGTCGCCAGATTTGAGCCGTTGTACCAGATCGCTTTGGGATAGTAACCATTGGTCTGATCCGCCCATGCCCAGGTCCAGGTGCCTGAGCTGGTGTCTTCGCGCCGTGCGATCAGCCGGATTTCGATGTCGTGCGCCGAGCTCAGCGTTATTTTGTACTCATCGATATCCGAAGCGGAGGCGATGTGCCCTCTGACGGTGCGTCCGGAACCGGGGAAAACATTGTATGAACCACTCCCGTCATTGGGCTCATATTCCCATGTGTCTGTTCCGTTCGGCCCAGCTCCGGTCCAGTCGATGAACACGTCGTATCCGCGTTCGGTGGTGTTGGCGTTCCAATCCAGCATATAGCCACGAATCTGGATGTAATAATCCCCTGCGCTGGCATTTGGAATAACCCAGACGATTTCGTTGGTCGGGTAGGCTTCGTACTGGGTGTTGTTGCGGTATGCTTCATCAAAAACATACTGCTTGACCGCCGGATTGGTCTCGAGTTCATCCTCACTGGTGTAGATGTGGTTGAGAATGATATCAGCATACACCTCAATTTTCGGGCTCTGGTGCATGACGGAAATCATGTTTTCGAGTTCAGATCGGCTGCCGAAGCGTGTCTCCACTGTCCCCTTCTGGTTATAATTCCCCAGGTCGTAGTGATCGAAAATACCATACCCCATGTCCCAGATACCGAAATTCCCCTTGGCCGGTGAGGGGACCCAGATTCCGGTGATCCCGGCGTTTTTGAGTTCCCCCGCTTTCGCTGCCAGGCTGTCCCACCAGCTTCCGTTCAAATTGACATCATCGACGGGTACATCCCAGTAAAATGCCTGCATCATGGCATCGTTTTGGGCTGTTGCCGGTCGTACCGTCAGGATGAGCAGGCTCAACAGCATGAGAGCGTACCAGCTTTTCCTTTGCATGTGAATCCTCCTTACTTGGGGTGTGTGAAGAGTTGTTGGGGTTGGTGCAGAGCGTGTAGCAGGGCAGGGTTTATCAAGTGAACAGATCTGGCTGCATGTTTTTTTTCAAAATTACGCAGCCGGAAAAAAAGAGGGCTCCAGGAAGGGCTTCCATTGGATGTGATAGTTTCTCCACTTTTTATCAGAGATAGAAATCAAACCATGGAAGACCTTCCAAGACTAACAGAGACAATTTGGCATTCAGCAAGACCAATGTCAAGGCAAACAATCCCTGCAGGACGATATGAAACAAAATTCTTATCCAACACCCGAGCGATTTATTATTTGGGACAAAGAAGCAGCTCCGGGTATCCAGTTAACTCAGCAAACCGGGCCTGATCCAGATATCGACATCTGTCGATTCCCACACGCTCCCGCATTTTTAGATGAGACTCATCTCAAAGATGAGTCTCATCTTTTTGGGCACGTGCCTGAGTCTGGGAGATTCCGGTCTTCCCCTCTGCGGAAACCGGAATGACGATGCTGGGGCAGGCATGTGCTGTTGTCACGTGGTCTGGTTGAAAAGATGCAACCGTGCTGAGATAAATGGATACCCAGTAGAAGCAGCAGCCAAACGTACCGCGACATTCATGTCGCGCGATATGATACTTT
>DRLW01000319.1 GCA_011375275.1 Bacteroidota bacterium | reverse complement strand
GCGTTTCGGAGGCAACAAAGCCCTGATTCCTGAGTGGCGCTCCGGTTGCTTTGTCTGCCTGTACAGTTGCCCGGGAAGCAAGGTCGGCAACCGGGCCTATACGATCCGGGATTACGTCACAGGCACGACGAAATTCGAAGCCAACATGCGCCTCTTGCCGAAGAAAAAAACACGTGCTGTGCTGATTTTTCTCCTCAAAGAATAGTGCTTTTTTCAGGCTCTCCCTCGAATCGTGTGCGTGAAGGCAGGGTTTAGCATATCTACCGGCAAAGACGATTTGCAGCGGCTGTGATGGAGGAATGCACGTGCCGGATGACGCTCTTCCTGGGCCGGCGCAGAATTTTAAGGGACACTCCGAACTCAGGGTGAAACGTTTGTAGTGCGCGATTTTACCGTGCCTGAAAGCCGCTAATTTTACGGTGGTGCCGGGATCTCATCTTTTCGGTATGGGGTGCGGGCTTTCGGGGTAGTCGGTCTGGTGTACTGGCGCGGGAGGGTAACGGTGGCGTTATATCGCAGGAGCGGTGTGATGAGAGGGCAAAGCAAACGGGCAATGCGCCCTTTTCATGTTTTGGTATGAACACAATCTATCTTCGAGACTAAAGATGAATTTTTCCGGCTATTTTAACCTTGTCCGTTTCCGTATAGCATTGTTATTTCTCTGTCCGGTAATTTCTTTCGGCCAAAGCGTAAAGGTTGAAAATGGTGTAAGGTATGTCAAGAATGACGCGTTGAACCCTCAAAACACCGCTGGAATTGAATTGCGGTTAGTGAAAAAATATGGAGGCATGGATTCAGCTATAAACGATGTTTTTTTATCTATGCCAAATGTGGTCGTTTTGAGTGCAGACAACAATCTTTTTGTTCTTGATAATGCAGAACCGTACGTGAAAGTTTACAATTCCGATGGCGTGCTCATTAAAAGCTTTGGCAACAAAGGACGGGGGCCAGATGAATTCACACTACCGGTTGGCATGGATATTAATTCTGATGGTGAATTATATATCGCAGAATCGTATAATTATATTACAGTATTATCGCTTGATGGTAATTATATCAGACGAATTAATACGGATGAGCCTCAAAATCTTCCGAGTTTTAAAGTAACTCGAAATGGAGAGATAATTTGCCCCGTAGCAGGATGGCTGATTTATTATCCCAAAGGCAGCGTCTATAATAATTCTGTTATGAGAATGTTTGATCGCAACGGGTCCTTTATCAGGGGATTCGGGGAAATATATCCTTACGAAGACCAAACGATATCTCGAGTCGCAAACGGGGTGGAAATTACGTTGGATTCTGAGGATAATATTTATCTCACTTATTGTTATCAAAACCGGATCGAGAAATATTCTCCCAAAGGTGATTTGTTACTGTCAATTTCGCGGCCGCTAGCTTTTTCTGAAACCAAAAACCCAAAGGCAATATTGAAAGTCAGAAAAAATGGTGTCGTCTATGGTGTTGATGATCCGATTATGAATGTTGTTTCCTGTGGGATCGGTACGGATGATAAGGGCAGGATATGGGTGATGACATTTTCAAGACAACCCAAATACAGAAGAAATAGCGTCGTTGCAGATGGCGAAACCGATTATGTTATGTTGGAAATATTCACCAGAGACGGCTTATTAATCGATAAAATTCCTTTAGAAGATGATTTCGCTCCGACTGTAAATACCATCTATATTAAAGGACAGAGGTTGTTTTTAATCAACAGGAATGATGCGTCGATATCGGAATATGAGATCGTGAATTAACCTGTCTGGTTATCCACTTCACGCAGCTAACCGGGTCTGAGCCGGATACCGCCATCTGTCATTCCGGCCAAGCGAAGCGCCGTGCCGGGATCTCATCTTTTCGAGCACGTGCCTGAGTCTGGGGGATTCCGGTCTTCCGCTGCGCGGAAACCGGAATGACGGTGCTGGTGCAGGCATGTGTTGTGCTCAAACAAATTGGTTGAAATGAAAAGGGGCACCCGTGCTGAGTTAACTGGATACCCAGACAGATCGTGAATTAACCTGTCCGGTTATCCTGTTCTCTTCGTTTCACGGTTCAAAAAATTGTGCGGGTGATACTGGAACTCAGCAAGTAGCGGGATGGCCATCTTTTTTTGCGAAAGAACATCGAGGTAAAGCGTGCGGCTCAACCGGGCTGAATTTCTGGCCATGAACAACCCTGTGCGCCGTCTTCTGCTGCACAGCGAGTTTCGCCGTGCCATCAGCATGCTGCACAGAGCCGGCGTCTCACTCACCGGCGCCACCGTGCTCGATGCCGGCTGCGGCTCGGGTTACTCCACCCGGTTGCTCCTGGCGCGCGAACAGCCCGGTCGCGTTATCGCGTTTGATCTCATGCCCGAGCAGTGTCGCCGGGCGCACCGGGCAGCGCCTGCGGCGCATATTTTTACCGCAGACCTGCTCACCCCACCTCTTCACCCCTCCTCCTGCGATATCATTCTCTCCTTCGGACTTTTTCATCATCTGCACGACTGGCGTCTGGCCCTGCGACAGTGCCACAGGCTGTTGCGTGACGGCGGTATCCTCTGGATGCAGGAACCGCATAAAGATGCCACGCGCGT
>DRLW01000318.1 GCA_011375275.1 Bacteroidota bacterium | reverse complement strand
GCTGCCATGGAACGCGATGACTTCCGCCATGCACGGCTCGCTGCCCCCGCTGGTGGCGATGCGGCACAGTTCGCCGACCCCTGCCGCCGGCCCGGATGCTTCGATCAGCGTACCGGTAATCCGCAGCACCCGTCCTGTACTCTGAACCGTATTCAGATTCGGCAAAGTCTGCAGCATCTTGTCGAGCAACGTCATGCGTGTTCTTCCACTTTTGCACTCAGGTGTTTGCGAATTTCCGCCAACTGTGATTCGATCGTTGCGTCGTGCACTTCTCCGGCAGTCTCAACGATACAGCCCCCGCGGCCCACGGATTCATCCGGCACCACCCGGCAGGCAGGATAGGTGTTCTGCAGCCAGGTGATAAACTCCGTCTCCTGCGCGAGGTAATCGTGATCTGCAGGATGACAGCGGATGCGTATTTCAGCATCATCTGCGATATTTTTCAATGTTTCCTGTATCTGGTACAGAATGATATCCGGTGATGTCGCCAGCTCTTTGTGGATCACCTTGGTGGCGATTTCATAAACCAGCTTGACCGCGCTGACTTCGAAATCGCGGCGAAACTTCTCCCGGGCGTCAGCAAAGCCGGCGATTGCCTGCTGCAGTGCTTCCACCACCTTGTCGAGCTTGTGCCGCTGCTGAGCCAGCTCTTCCGCATAGTCTTCTCCATGCCCGGGCGTGTGTCTTTCTTCCTCATCGTGTCCATGCTGGTCTTTTCTGCCCTCGCCGGAGTTTTCTTCAGCTATCTGCTCAGCGAGCCCGGTCTCTGTGCTCTCGGCTTCAGGCAGGTTTTCCGGCTCTGCTGCCGGCTCCTCGGCTTTATGTTCCGCTTCAGCCCGGACAGGTGCCGCCAGTTTCTGTTCTGCCCATGAAACCGGACGATCAGAAAACGCCCGAACACGCGCCGGCAGATTAAACGACAAACTCTTCACCGCCGTCACCGCCCATAATCACGATCTCGCCCTCTTCCTCGAGGGTGCGTATGATTTCCACAATCTGTCGCTGGGCTTCATCGACTTCTTTGACTCGCAGCGGGCCGAGGAACTCTATTTCCTCTTTCACCATTTCAGCAGCGCGGGAAGACATGTTCGAAAAGATCTTGTTCTGAATCTCTTCCACACTGCCTTTGAGAGCGATCGTGAGCACTTTGGTATCCACTTCCTTGAGCAGGCGCTGGATACTGCGATCGTCGAGTTTCTGAATGTCCTCGAAAGTAAACATCAGACTGCGGATTTCCTGCGCCAGATCATTATCCCGTTCCTGAATGCGTTCGATGATGGATTTCTCGAGGGATTTGCCCGACAAGTTCAATATTTCAGCCACTGCCTCGACACCACCCACTTCATTGAGTTCGCGCGTGTACACCGATTCGATCTGGACTTTGATCAGGTTCTCAACATCTTCGAGCAGATCAGAGGAAATCTTTTCCATCGTGGCGATGCGATAGATGACCTCATGCTGCAACTCGTTGGGCAGATAGGCCAGCACACCGGCAGCCTGCTTTGGTTCGAGATGCGAGATGACCACCGCTATCGTCTGCGGGTGCTCATTGCCGAGCAGGTTGAGAACCTGCTGGATATCTGCGCGCCTGAGCAGACTGAAACCGCGCGCCTGTTCGCTCTGCAGCGCCTCCATGCGGCGAATGATTTCATTCGCTTTATTGGAGCCAAGAGCTTCTTCCAGCAGTTTCGAGGCATACGGCAAGCCACCCTGCGTGAGATACTCCTGCGCCTTGACGAGCTGAAAAAACTCATCCACAACCCGGTCCATCACTTCTGAGGGCACCTCCTCCAGAGAGGCGATCTGCATAGCGATGCGCTCCATCTCAGGCTCGGGCATGTTTTTGAAAATTTCCGAAGCCGTATCAACACCGAGGGAGACCATCAAAATGGCGGATTTTTGTATCCCATTCAGATTGTTATAATCCATCACTCTTCACTCTCGAGTTCGATAACCCAGGTACGAATCAGTTTGGCTATCTCGTTCGGCCGCTCATTGGCCAGCTTGTTGACGATCTTGCGTTTGTGCATCTTGAGCTGCGTTTCGAGCGGAACCTCCAGCTCTTCCAGAACCGGCTCTTCGATTTTCTTCTCAACCGGAATTTCCGGACGCAGGCGAACGAATATTGCTTTCAGCAAATAGACCAGAAAAAGTGCTGCGGCGACAAACGCCAGACGCTGCCCCCACAGCTTGAGCAGCTCCATGCGCTCAGCCCAGGTGATCATCTCCTCGGTTTCCTGAAGCTCGGTCAGGTCAAAAGGCATGCTGGTCACTTCAACCTGATCGTTTCTGCCGGCATCAAAACCGATGGCATTTTTCACCATCGCGGCGATTTTCTCCAGCTCCTCATCGCTGCGCTGGGTATATTGCGTCACTTCGCTGCCGTCTTCGGCGATGATGGTCTCATACTTGCCGTTGATGATCACCGCTACAGACAAACGACGGATATTGCCCACAGAACCGATAACCCGCTGCACCGTTTTGCTGATCTCATAATTGGTCACCACGTTTTCAGACTGGCTCCCGGGAGCGTTGGCATCCGGGTTATTGACTCTGTCGCTCTCCTGGCTGCGGATCGTACTGCTTTCCGGATCATAGCTCTCCATCGTCCGCTCGACCTGGTTGAAATCGAGCTCTGATGTCACGCGTACCATGTAGTTGTTGGTGCCGACAATACCGGCGAGCAAAGTGGAGACTTTGTCTTCCAGGTAGGATTCGACCTTGCGCTGCAGGTCGAACTGCGTGGCGGTCAATTCGACGAGACTGTTTTTGTCCGACTGGTCGCTGAGAACCTTGCCGCGGGAATCCACGATGGTTACTTTTTCTGCCTGCAATCCTTCCACGCTGGCCGCGATGAGGTTGGCGATCCCCTGCACCTGGTCCGGCTTCAGCCGTTTGCCCGGCACGAGCTTGACCAGGACTGAAGCCGAGGCAGGCTCCTCGTCTTCGATGAAAAGCGATGGTTTGGGAATCATGATGTGAACGCGGGC
>DRLW01000317.1 GCA_011375275.1 Bacteroidota bacterium | reverse complement strand
TCACTCAGGTTGTCGATCATGATCCGCAGCATGTCGAGGCTCTCAATGACCTCGGGGTGCTGGCCTATCAGAAACAGCGCCTGACCGAGGCTGAACGCTGGTTTCGCAAGGCTCTTCAGTATGATGATTCTTTTATCGAGGCCCACCTCAATTTGCTTGCGATTATGCTGGATCAGTATCGTTTCGCTGAAGCACTGCTGCACACTCTGCATCTGCTCGAACGGGATGCCCAAAACCCGGACTTTTTGCACTATCTCGATGAAGTGGTGCTGCAAATCATCCTGGATTATGTCGGTGTGGTCGCTGTGGAAGACACCGCAACCGCCAATAACCTGGCCACGAATCCTGCGCTCAAAGGCCGCGTCATCGCTGCTCTCAATTCTTTTGAGCAGAAGCTCAAAGAGTTCCCCTACAAAGAAAAACTTCTGGTGTTGTCCGTATTGTTTCTTCTTGCCGGGAAAAACGAGGAAGCGCTGCGCTTTGCCCGTGAGCTGCTGGCGACAGCAAACGAGCGGCTCGAACATTTTCTTCTGCTCATCAAGCTGCATCTTTTCCTGTATGATGTTCACGAGGCGGCAGCGATTCTGCGCCACGCTCGCAAGGAATTCGGAGAAAACGAGCTTTTGCTCCTGCTCGAAAAAGAAACACAGGCACGTAGCACTGCCCCGGCGGTGAGCAGCAGATATGGTGACATTCTGCTCTTCATCAAAGGCACTGATCGGGATATCTCGGATGCGAGCATCGTCGTGCAGATGATCGGAGATATCCTGCCGGAGAGCACGGTCGCCATTCTCTGTCACGATGCAGCCGCGCGCAGGAAAATTCTCGACTGGCCCCAATCCCTGACCGTGCATGGCAGCCCGGAAAAATGCACGGGCGATGTGTGCATCATTTTTCCGGAGAATGAGGATGTCAGCAAGAGCTGGCGTGAGACACTCGAGCAAAGATTCCGCAGCCTTTTCGAGCCGTCAGGAACCGGTAGCCTGCCACAGCGCGTTGCCGAATTTTTTGGCTTCAAAGGCGACCTTCCTGAACCATATCAGAGCCCTGAGCAGCCCGCCAGGCAGCATGTTTTCACTGCGGTGAAAGGGCATGAAGCGGTTGTTGCTCCCGGCGATAAGCTCAGCCGCCTGCGGCAAAAGGAGGAAATCCGCGTTCAGATCGTCTCGCCTTCTGATTTTGATCGTGACGAGCAGCGCAGACCTTTGTGGGGTGACTATTGGGTTAAATATGAGCTTTCGAAAGAACTCAATGCACTGAACTTCCGCGTTGTTGACAGCAATCCCGATGTGATATTTTATCTCTTCGGCATGCCTGTGTCCGGGCTATCGACTGATACCTACAACATCGTCTGGGTTTACAGCCATCCGGATGCAGTCACTGCTGAAAACCTGAAAGCCTTTGACAAAATTTACGCCCTGTCACCAGCCCTGAAACAGCGGCTCGAAGCTCTGGGGTATGATGATATCGAACTCATGCTCGGCGCCACATCGAAGAAGCCGATAGAGACTGAGATAAAATACGATGTTGTCTTTGTCGGCAACAGCCGTGGTCATTTTGGTCGAAAAATCGTCACGGATCTCGGCGATATTCCGTGGAACCTCAAGGTCTGGGGCAATGGCTGGGATAAGCTGCTGCCGGAAAAATATATCGGCGGCCGTTATTTCGACAACCAGCGCCTGGGCGAGCTGTATGCCTCCTCACTTGTCTCCATCAACGATCACCATCCGGACATGAGTCGCGATGGCATGGTTGCGGTGAAGATTTTCGATATTCTCGCCTCAAACGGCTTCGCAATTTCAGACCGCAATCCCGGTATCGACGCGATCTTCGGCGATGCTGTGCCGCAATATGAGGATGCCACGCATCTGCGGGAAATGCTGGCGCTTTACATCAAATCGCCGGACACGCGTCTTGAGATGATGCGCGCGGGCCGGGAAATCGCTCTGCAGCATACCTGGGAAAAACGCGCGCGACAGATTGCCGGCCACCTGCGGCCGCAGCCACAGAACAGGCGCGAATCTGTCCCGGAAGTCATCGAAACAACGGGCCATGCTGCGGCAGAGCGCAAACCGCGGGTGCTCTATGTCGATACGCTGTCCGCCCCGCACGCAGCCTGTAACGTCAACGGCATGCAGAAAGCGTATCGCAAGGTGTCTGAGCTGCGTACTTTTGATTACCGCGAGATCGCCGCGCGTCTCGGAGTTGAGGAGATGAACAAAAAGCTCGTCGAGACAGCACGCGAATTTCAGCCGGACCTGATCCATCTCGGAAAATGTGAAATCATCTCCGGAAAAGCGATCGAGCGTATCAAGCAGGAGATCGATACCTGCGTCATCCACTTCTATGGAGATTTTAACCCCACGCCGCAACCCTGGGTCGTCGATATCGGCCGCCACGCGGATGTCACCCTGTTCAACTATACAGATGAGCGCATCATGAATGCTTATCGCCAGGCTGGTGTGCGACATATCGGCGGTTTCTGGGATGCCGGTACGGACCCGGAAATTTTTTACCCGCGTGCTGTGGAAAAGACCGATGACCTCGCACTCATGGGCAATAATCTCGACCTGCAGCGCGACGGCTACGACAAACGCCGCC
>DRLW01000316.1 GCA_011375275.1 Bacteroidota bacterium | reverse complement strand
GGCCTGTTTCGCTCACCGACGACGGTGAACAACGTTGAGACGATCTCATACGTGCCTGCGATCATCCGCAACGGTGCGGAGTGGTTTGCGAGCATGGGCACGGAGCGCAGCGGCGGGATGCGGCTTTTCAGCGTTTCGGGGCATGTGAAAAAGCCCGGTGTTTATGAACTGCCGGTATCGAAAACCCTGCGTGAGCTGATTTATGATTACGCCGGCGGTGTGCTGGATGATCGTGAGCTCAAAGCCGTGATCCCCGGAGGGTCTTCCTCGCCGCCGATCCGCCCGGAAGAGATCGATGTGCAGCTTTGTTTTGATGCCTGCGCCAAAATCGGCACCATGCTCGGCAGTGCCGGAGTGATGGTGATTGCCGAGGGTACGTCACTGATCGAAATCATGCATGTGACCTCGCGGTTTTATCACCATGAATCCTGCGGGCAGTGCACACCCTGCCGGGAAGGCACCGGCTGGATGGATAAAATTCTCACGCGTATGGCAGGCGGAACGATCTATCCGCACGATCTCGACACCCTCGAGGAGATCGCCGCCAACATTATGGGCAACACGATCTGCGCCCTCGGCGATGCAGCGGCCATGCCTGTTTTGGGATACCTGAAAAGATTTCGCAAAGAACTGGAAGAAGAAGTCGCCACGCTGCTGGCGAAAAACGGCACCGTCATTTCACAGGAAAGGGACCATGCCCAGGATCACCATTGATGAGCAGGAAATAGAAGTCGCTGCCGGAGCCACGATCATCCAGGCTGCGGACCAGGCCGGAATCGACATTCCGCGTTACTGCTACCACCCGGGCCTGAGCATCGTCGGTGTATGCCGCATCTGCCTTGTCGAGATTGAGGGCATGCCAAAGCTCCAGGTCGCCTGCTATACACCCGTGGCAGAGGGGATGGTGGTCTCGACAAAATCCGAACGTGTGCAGCAGGCGCGCAAACATGTGCTCGAGTTTCTGCTGGCCAACCATCCCATCGACTGCCCGGTCTGTGATCAGGCAGGGGAGTGCTGGCTGCAGGAATACTACATGCAGTTCGGGTTGTACGACCCGAAGATGCAGGAAGATAAAAACAAGAAGCACAAAGCCGTTGTCGTCGGCCCGCACGTCATCCTCGACGCCGAGCGCTGCATCCTGTGCACCCGCTGCGTGCGCTTCTGCGACGAGATCAGTCAAACGCACGAGCTGGGTATTTTCAATCGCGGTGACCATGCCGAACTCATGCCCATGCCCGGAGTGGCGCTTGAAAATCCGTACTCAGTCAACACGGTGGATATTTGCCCGGTCGGGGCACTCACTGAGCGCGATTTCCGCTTTAAAACACGGGTCTGGTACCTCGACACCACACCCTCGGTCTGCGCCGGATGCAGTACCGGCTGTAATATCGAAATTCACACCAACACAGAGCGCACATACAAAGCCGAAGGCCGGCGCGTAGCCCGCCTGAAGCCGCGCTACAATGCCCATATCAACCAGTTCTGGATCTGCGATGAGGGCCGCTACAGCTTTCTGCATGTCGATGCAGACAATCGCATTACCCGGCCCGCTGTCAGAAAGGGTGAGGGTTTTGAGCCGGTCTCGTGGCAGGAAGCGCTGCGCACCCTGGCTGATGATATTGAGAAAACCCGGCATGGTGGTGGCAAAATCGGCGTCATCGGCAGTGCGCAGATGACGGTGGAAGACCTGTACGTCCTGCGCGAATTCTCCCGCCGTTTTCTGGGCGGAGATAAGATTCCCGTGCATCTTCGGCCTTTTGAAGAACCGTATCACGATGATTTCCTTATCAGCAAAGACCGCACCCCGAACACACGGGGCGCCGAGCTGCTCGGCTTCTCCGTCTCTCCGGCCGGAATCAGCAAAATGCTCGAGGCCTGCCACAAGGGAGAGATCGAATTGCTCTTCGTGTTTCACCACATCCTCGGGCGCGGTTTCGAGTCCGGCTATATCGATGAGGCCTTTGCAAAATGCCGGCAGGTGATTTTTATCGGCAGCAATGAGCAGGCGACCAGCGAGCGGGCCCACATGCTGCTGCCGGCAAGCACCTGGGTGGAAAAGGAGGGCAGCTTTGTCAACCGCGATAGCCGCATTCAAAAACTCAATCAGGCGCTCGCTCCATTGGGGGAGAGTAAGCCGGAATGGAAAATCCTGCGCGATCTCTCCCGGGTATTGGGCAACGCATTGGCGTATTTCGAACCGGGCGATATCTTTGCCGAGCTGGCTGCCAGCCATCCGACGTTTCAGGGGCTCTCGTTGCACGATATCCCCGCAGATGGTCTGCTGCTGAGCACAACCGCGGTTGCCGGAGAACCCGGCTGAACATAATGGTCTGATATTATGATCTGGATAGTGTACGTAGCAAAATTTGCTTTTTTCCTGTTTGCGCTCGCAGTGCTTGCTCCCTTGCTCACCTGGGTCGAACGCAAGCAGAGCGCCGTGATGCAGGACCGCATCGGAGCAAACCGCGCCAGCATTTTCGGTATGCGCGCCCTGGGTCTGTTTCACGCCCTGGCCGATGTGCTCAAG
>DRLW01000315.1 GCA_011375275.1 Bacteroidota bacterium | reverse complement strand
GCGTCCCTCCTACAAGGACGTAACCCTCAAGATTGCTGAGATCGACAGCCAGCTCAACCAGATCGCAAAACGCGACATCAAAGAAAGCCTTTTTGAGCAGGCCATCGACTATGAAAAACAGGGCTTCCTTGAACTCGCGCTGGCTTCTTTCGATCAGCTCGCTAAGCGCGATCCTGAATATAAAGACGTGAAAAACCGCGTTGAAAATCTGAGGCAGCGCATCGAGGCAAAAAATCTGATGCTGGAAAAAGAAAAAGCCTACAATGACGGTTTGTTCGCATTCAGAACCGGGAACTGGCCCCAGGCTATCATCGCGTTCGAAAAGGTGCTGAAAATTGATCCTGGCTATAAAAAGGTACGCAAAAAACTGAATGAAGCCCGTGCGGAGCTGGAAAAGGAAAGCTCCATCGCTATCATCGCCCGCTACTATCAGGAAGGGCAACGTTCTCTGCAGAATGGCGATCTCGGCAGCGCCATGGTCGCCTTTGAGAAGGTCAAGCGCATCAACCCGAACTATCGCAACGTCAACGAAATGCTGCAGGAGATCGAGTATCAGCTTGAAACCACCTACACACCCGGCAGAAGCAGAACCGGCCAGATGCACTCTGGCAGCAAGGTGAACCTGGACTCTCTTTACACGGAAGCTCAAACATTCATCGATCAGCAGGACTGGAAACAGGCTTCCCTCCTGCTCGAAAAAATCGTCATCATCAATCCTGAATATAAAGATGCTGTCGATCTGCTGGCATCGACCCGGACCAACATGACCTATGCGCGCAACAGTGAGCCCGCAACTGTCACGGTCAGAGGTGGTGGCATGAGCAAAACCCTCGTCACAGGGGCGTTGATTTCGATTATCGTGCTGCCGCTCATCGGCTTCATCGCGTTCTCGCCGGAAGCCCGGGCGCGCATCCACCTGCTGCGCGGCAACCAGCAGGCCGCAGCCCGGATTTATGAAGGCTTACTGGAGAAGAATCCCGGCAGGCTGAAGCTGTATCCTGCGCTGGCAAACCTGTATCTGATTGCCGGCAGAACCGATCAGGCTGCCATGAAAGTGTACCAGACGATCGTGCGCCTGAATCTGAACGTGGACAACAGAGAGCAGATTGAATCGCTGATCAAGACCAACTATCTCGCTGAAGGCGGGACCGGTTCGGAGGCGATCAAGGCGTTTGAGGAAGCCCTCAGAGCAGAGACAGGATCATCAGGCAGTACTGAAGCATAAGGGTAGCGAATGGCGCAGACGGAAACACAGGCGAAAAACCAGAAAATCAAACAACTGCTCAAGACGTTGTCCAAGGCCTATTTGCAACGCAGGCAGTACGCCGAGGCCCTGGAAAAGCTGGAGCAACTCGGCAAGCTCGGAGAGGATTCCGCGGAATTTCACTTCGATATGGCGGTTGCCCTCATCGGTCTCGACCGGGTCGATGAGCAGTCTCTGGAGATTTACCAGAAAGCTCTGGAAAATAACCCCGGCTCGCGAGCGCTCAAAGTCGGCCTGGCAGCGATTTTCCTCGAACACGAGGTCATCACGCCCTTTGCTCTGCAGGTCTGCGAGCAAGTGGCTGACATGAACCTCGATAACGAACAACGGTTACGGCTTTTTCTCAAAAAAGCCTATGACACAACCGGGCATGTTGCCAAGGTCGTAGAGCATGAGCAACGGGTCATTTTCAAGAGCAATAATGAAAAAGCGATCCGCACCTACCTGGAAAAGCTGTGGTGGAAAGGGCTGTTCGACGAGGCCCTGACAGCTCTGCTCGATGCTCCGGGGGGAAATGGGGATCAGCATCGTTTCCAGCGCGAGATCGCACTCACACACGCCTACCGTCTGCTGCAGCAGGGCAAACAAGCTGATACTGCCGAGGTCACAGAGCTTCTGCAGAGCACCCTCGAACTGGTGAAGCCGGAAAACAGCATCACTGAGCTGCGCACATGGATTTTGTTACGCTCGCGGCTGGATTTCAGCCAGCCTCAGAGCACGCCCAAACGGGAGGAGCTCGAGGAGTATCAGTTCATACTCGGGGAAATCTCCCTCGATGAACTGTTGAAGCAGCCATCGGAGTATCTCGGCACAGCCGGAGAAGAAGACGAAGCCAGCCAGGCGGCCAACCCGTTCATGGAGCTGCTTGGCCGCCTGAAGAACCCTCTGGCGAGCAATGGAGTGCTGGAGCCGGCAGCGGACTGGGAGATCGCCTTTTGCGCGCAAATTTTCACGCACGGGGCGGAAAAGGTCCCGGAAAAGCTGCTGAGTCTGGTCACCAGCCACCTCGCTGAGTCGGCTGGTGCCATCGTGCGCCAGATCGGGTCCGGGTTCATCAGTCTGTCGGCAAACCCCCTCGAGTTGACGCGTACGGTAAACGAGCTCTTGCATCATCTCGATGAGTACAATGCACGCGTTGCCGAAGTGAACCGCGTCAGTCTGGTCGGAGGTCTGCTGGTGGACAGTATTCCGGCACAGGAGGACGTACCAGGGGCATTTGACAAGCTGATTACGGCAACGCATATCCTGCGCTATGCTGAACTCAACGCAACGGCAGAAATCGGAGCCGGGCTGGTATATCTCAGCGGGCCGGAAGATTTTTTCGATATTCTGCGCAAAAACGACATCATCACAGTCAGCAAGAACCCCACCGATATTTTACCCGGAATCGAGCTGGCCTGCAGCGAGCTGATCTGGAGCGGGCCACTCGGAGATATCCGTGCGGACGGCAACTACAAGATCAACCGCTTTGTCATCGAGGAAAACCTCGCCAAGCACAACACCTGCGCTTCCTACCTCGCGTTTGACAAACAACTGGCGCGCAAAGTGCTGGCCCGGGTGATGTTTCTCAACGAATCCATCGCCATCGTCGATGATGTCGAGCAAAAGAACCGGCTGCTGGAACAAATCCGCGCCATCGGGCGGCTGAATCACCCCAACATCGCCAACCTCTACGACATGGGTGAGCACAAAAACATGTTCTACTTTGTCAGGGAGTTTGTCGATGGCAAGAAAATTCTCGAGGCTGAGCTCGATGCCGACAAACGGGACGAGGCCATTTTGACGATCCTGCAAAAAATCGTGCGTGCACTACTGCATGCGCAGCAGAACGGGGTTTTTCATCACAACCTGAAGCCGGACAATATCTGGCTAAACGACGCCCAGGAAATCAAACTCACAGACTTTTCCTGTCCGGGATTTACCCTTGACCCGACCACAACACGTGTGCTCTTCCCCGGCCAGTGGTGGTATCTTGCGCCGGAACGCCTCGCCGGCGAGCCGGGCGACAGCAGAAGCGACATCTACTCCATCGGCGTCATCGCTTACGAATTGCTGTCTGGAACCCACCCCTACTCCACAGCAGGAAGCATCAAGTCGCCAAAAGACATCGTTCGCAGACAGGTAAAAGATCTCGTAGAATTGATGGGAGAAACTGGTGAGCTGTGGAATGATATCGTGATGAAGGCCATGGCATCAGACCCGGAAAAGCGCTTTGCCAATCTCGCTGCTTTTGATCTGGAACTGCGCAAACTACAGATGATGTTCATGCAGAAAGCGATGACTTGAAAATTCGCAACTTATGCTTGCAATAACCTCTTCTGCGTCTTTTCCATAAGGCACATCAAAGTCATTCGCAGCGATTCAGCCATCTTCTCAGAACAGCGGCCCTTTTGCGTCTTTTGATGAAAAGGCACAAGGCTGAATGATAAACTTCGGTATATCATATCTCATCTCGTCACACCGCAAGAGTGGTGTGACGCCCCCCCGACGCTCCAGCGTCACACCACCCAACGCGGTCGGCCGGCACTGTTCACATCAAACGAAATATTCTGCCTCAGACGGACTGACTAAAAAAGCGGCAACCGTGCTGAGTGAACACCCTGAATTGCCATCTGAGGCAGGACAGTTCATCAGTAAATCGAACTGCTATCGTCCCTCTCCTCATTTTCCTGGATCGTGTTGGTGTAAGCCAAGGTTCGCACATCCTCTGTCGGCAGCAGCCTTTGTGAATTTGCCAGAGCGGTGGCAAATGCCGGAAATGCTTCGCGCGGGTCCACAGGCAGTATAGCTTCATTCAAGTTTTCCTGAAATTCGGTCATAACCTTTTCATTGATTCCCCACAGAGGCTTCATCTCATCGAATTTCATCCGAACGCTTAAACGGAAAACCTTACCCATGCCGGCCCCGAGACGGTCGGATGCCATACTATCCAGCACCCAGGGATCACGCTCATTCGGCGGATAGAAAAACACGACACCGTGACCACCCAAATAAGGATGTTGCACAATCCCGATGCGCAACTGTTCCGCTGGAATACCCAGAAGCCGCAGAGAGACATAGTGTGCCATCGCAAAATCATCGCAATCCCCTTTCCCCCGCACGAGCGTTTCGATGGGCGACTGCCAGTAATCATTGCCTTTGGTTTTACCCCAGTCCCTCGCTACATTGATCTGATCTTTAAAGAAATCAACCACGACCTTAAGTTTTTCAAAATCAGCGTCGTTTTGGTGCCTGTTGATGAGTGTTTCCCACTTGTTGAGACGCTTCAACGCTTTACCGCCTGCGCGTTTTTCAGCCTGTCTTTTGATGTGATCTGAAACTACAAGCCGGCCTTCGCCAAACATGTGAGAGCCTTGTTGAAGAAGATCGACCAGTGTTCTCCGTGCGTTTTTCAGTGTAATTAAATTTTTGTACCTGCTCACCGTGATTGAAATACCTTTTGCTCCATACTTGCCCGCCTTTTTGATGTGCTTCTCCCACGATGTGCCTACAAAAAGATCGAACAAGAGCATAGTGGTAAAATCTTTCTTTTTATTCTCATTTTGCACGGACAGCCGAGCATCCTCAGGCAGGCTATTCCAGGCATCAAGAAGCTGTTTATATTCGTCTTTTGTAATCGAAAAATTTTTCTGCGTATTTTCGTTCAGATCCAACTCGCGGAGCAAATTATTGAATTCACCGGTGGTAAATTCCTTCCCCGCGCCCATACCTTCCATCTGCGCAAACAACGAATTGACCAGGGCCGCGGATAACGCAAGCGCAACGCATAACCAGAGCTTTTTCATAATTACCTCCCTGATGTTTGTGGGGTAGAAAACTCGTTTCAAGCGCGGTTTCGTATCGCGGGAATAAAATAATGCGTGACGAAAATCTTTGCGCCGCAGCGCCTGCCAAAGGCTGTGCCGGGACTGACAGCGTTATGCAGCATCTGCCATTTTATATGCAGAACTTGCCAGCAGACATCGGGGAGGGTGAAATCGCGTGGCGACATAACGGATGTCGCCAGATTGGGGTATGGAAATAAAACGATGAAATGATCAGGCTGTGAAGCCAATTTGGTTTTTCAGAAGCGGCGGGAAATCTGGCACCACTTAACTCAGCACGGTTGCATTTTTACAACCAGACTGCCTGAGCACAGCACGTGCCTGCACCAGAATCGGCATTTCGGTTTCCCATCGCAGGGGAAGACCGGAATCTCCCAGACGCAGGCTCGTACCAGAAAAGGTGAGACCCCGGCGCTACGCTTCGCTTGACTGGAATGACCGAGGTCGATTTCCGGGCCAGGCCCGGTTTGCAGATTAAACTGGATCCCCGGATCCGTGGCTGGATAAAACGT
>DRLW01000314.1 GCA_011375275.1 Bacteroidota bacterium | reverse complement strand
GTTGAGCACCATGGCCTTCAAAGTACAGTACCGGCTAACCTACGCTAACCGGGCCTGATCCAGATGCCGGCACCCGTCATTCAGTCCAGAATGAAGCGGGTGCCGGAATTTCCCGAAAGCATGCACCTGATGCGGATAGATGCCGCCGGTACCTCACTGTGCTCCGGCCGGGATGGTGCAATCAGGAAGTGAGCCAGCTTGTGGGGATAAGAAGCCCACTCACTCCATATTTCCAGCACGTTTTTCCACTAGCGCAACAGGGTCACTTTTTTCACCAGATGCCGGCTGCCGGCCTGCAGGGAAATCAGATAGATACCGCTGGGCAGGTCACGGCCACGTGCGTCGCGGCCATCCCAGCGCAGGTTGAAGCTGCCGGGTTGTTGCCTGCCCTGCAGCAGTGTTCGCACTTCCCGGCCGAGGAGGTCGAGAATTTTCAGGGACACCTCGCTGCTGAGGTCCAGATCAAAAGAGATGCGCGTCTCCGGGTTAAAGGGATTGGGCCAGGCGTCGTAAAGCCGGAACGTGTGCGGCCCGGCTCCTGCCTCAGCCACATCGCTGACCACCAGCCCGGTCTCGGGCGTGGGCAGTTTTTTTGTGGTAAAAATGTGAAACTCACCCGGAAGCAGCGGGATCGCTTCGTTGGGATTCGTCACTTCGATGGAATCGCCGGCAAAATAGTTATACCAGGTTCCGGTGCGTGGAAAGTTCGGAATCACGTTCAGGGGCTGCACGTGGAAGTTGCCGATGATGGTCACATCCATGTCCGGATGCCTGAGAATGATGCGGCGGTCATACTGCCCCTGCCCGACGCGCATGCTCACCTGTGTTTCTGTGCTGCGGAAGACCTCATTCTCGCGCCGTAGTTTCAACAGCGCCTGGTACACCTTGTACAGGCGCAGGCGGGCGGGCTGCTGGTAATAGTTCCACAAGATGGGCTTGGGAGCTGTGCGCGCGCCTCCGCTCTCCGGCAGTTCCTGATCATAACCGAGCTCGCCAAACTGCCACATCATTTTCGGCCCGGGCAGGGTGAGAAAAAATGCCGCCACCAGTTTGATGCGATCCAGCGCGGTCTCCAGCTCCTTGATGGAATAATCCCCGGAGCTCCTGCCATACTGCAAATTCTTATACATCAGCCAGGGTTCATCGTGGCTTTCCATATAGGTCACCAGGCCGGGCTTGCTCCAGCCGCGTTTCTGATAAAAGCCCCAACTGAGGTCCGAGGAACGCGCCTGATCCTGCAGCCAGCCCATCGCCGACTGGCTGTAGGGCACATTCATATTGCCCCAGAGCAGCAGTCCGGCATCGGCCAGGACCTTTTCCTCATCGTTATCAGCCAGATGCTCGAGAACAAGGTACGCATCCGGTGCATAGCTGCGTATTTTCGCAGCCATGCGCTTCAGAATATCGATTCGGCTCTGGTCATAGCGGCTGCCCCACGGGTCGGACATGGATTTGTACGCGTTGGTGAACCCCTTGGTAAAATCAAACCGGAAGCCGTCGATGCGGTACTCGGAAATCCAATAGTGCGTTACACTATCGACAAAAGCCTGCGTGGCCGGGCTTTCGTGGTTGAAGTCATAGCCCCAGTGCGCGGCGGTATTGGCAAAATTATGCTCGCGGTTGTACCATGGATTATCTGCCGTGGGCTTGCCGTCACTGCCAAAATAAAGCTGCACCAGCGGCGACTGGCCAAAGCTGTGGTTGAGCACGATATCCATCGTGACCGCAATCCCGCGCGCATGAGCCTGATCGATGAAGTATTTGAAATCCTGAGCCGGGCCGTAATATTTATCCACGGCAAAATAAAAGGAGGGATTATACCCCCAACTGCTGTTGCCTTCGAATTCGTTGACCGGCAGCAGTTCGATGACATTGATACCGAGATTTTGCAGATAGTCGAGGGTGTCGGCGAGCACACGGAAACTGTGTGCTTTGATAAAATCGCGTACCAGCAGCTTGTACACCACCAAATCTTCCACGGGCCTGCGCTTGAAATCCTGCGTCTGCCACTCATAGTCCGGCCGGTTGATGTACAGCGTGGATACGATACCGGAGACATTGCCGGAAGGATATTTTTTCAGCCCGGGATAGGTGCTGTTGCTGATGTACCGGTCATTCCAGGGATCGAGAACTTTCTCTGTGTACGGATCGGCAATAGCCAGCTCGCCCTCGACGAGATATTGAAAAGCATACTCATAATCCGGATCGAGGCCGGACAGGGTGAGCCAGAACCGGCTGCTGTCCGGTGTCAGATGCATCAGCCAATCGCGGCCGACTTCCCAGTTGTTGAACTCACCGATGACATGCACATAGTCTTTGCCCGGTGCAAACAGCACCAGGGTAACACTGCCGTCGGCATTGTAGTTGATGCCATCGCGCACTCCGGAAGGCAGGTCGCGGATCTGCGGTTGCGGCGCCACCAGCAGCCGGAAGGTCGTGCTGTCTGCCGAGCGGGAGCCGGTCAGAGTGGCAGCATGCAGCACCACTTTATGGGTGCCGTTTTCCAGCGCATCCGGCACAGGGAAGGAAAGCAGGTTCTGCTGCGGATCAAAATACGCCCCCAGCCCGCTGTACTCAGTGCTGTTGACGACCAGACGCAGGGCAGCGGTGTCCACCTGCGTTCCGGTTGCAGGAAAAATATAAGCGGAAATGACCGGCTTTTCCTGCTCAGCCGGGGGAGTTGCGGTATTGGGAATCAGATGGTAGATCGTCGGATTGGTGACGTACAGGATGGAATTATTATTATCAGCCGGATTGTTTCTCGGGTTGAGCGGGTCGGGCAGCCAGCCGCCTGGAGTGCCGTTTTCATTAAATTTGTACTGATACGCACCAGCCACCCCTCCCCC
>DRLW01000313.1 GCA_011375275.1 Bacteroidota bacterium | reverse complement strand
CACCAAAAGTCAGCCGTTTTCTGGTTTTCATTTTTTCACCTCATTATCATTATCATTGGTTATTGGTCATCTGAAAAATTTTGTTCCGGAGAGCGCATCCCCCGCCTCCCTGATTGTCACTGCCCCGGGGACTCATCCATGAAGTCCCCACGACCGCATTCCGGTACTTCGCCGGCCCTTTTGCCGGTTTTCCGTCTGCCGGAGTCAGAGATTCTCATCCAATTTTGTGCGAACTTCAGAAATTCCACTTTCGATCTCTTCGATATCGGTTTCAAAGCCGAGCTCACTTTCTTCTTCCGAAATCAGGACGTACGTATCGTAGTTCTGCAGCGCATCGATGCCTGTTGCCAGCTCCGTCAGCGCGGTGTCGATAGAATCCGCCTGCCAGTCGAGTTCTTCAGCAGAAGATGGCATGCGGCTGACACCGATGTAAACCAGCGCCAAGACGGCGGCAGTGGCAAGTGCGGTGACAACAGGCCGGTTGAGAATCCGGCGGCCGAGCGGCATAACGCGGGCACGTCCGCTGTCCACAGCCTGATCGATGGCCTGCAGGAAAAAGGCGTCATCGACCTGAACGTCGCCGGACTCAGCATAGCGCTCCAGGGTGCGTTCGATCTCGCTTTTGTGTGCCCGGCAGGCAGCACAGCTTTGCACATGCTGCTCCCAATCACGCTGCTCGTGCGCGGGAAGCTCACCGGAGAGCAGTAGCCAGACTTTCTGTTCAAAAGCGGCGCATGTTTTTTTCTCAGAGTTCTTCATGGTCTTCCAGGGCTTTTTTCATTTTTTTTACAGCATAGTGCATGTGGCCAAGAACTGTGTTCAACGGTTGCCGCAGCACGGCGGCGATCTCCCGGAAAGAGAGCTCTCCGTGCTGGCGCAGGAGAAAGACCCGGCGCTGGTTCTCTGGCAGAGTGGTGAGCACGCGGTTTATGACCTCCTGCATCTCACCCGCAATGACTTCGGCTACCGGATCATTCTGCTCCCTCTGCTCCGGCACAGCCTCGGCATAAGTTATGATTTCTCTGACCTTCCTGCGCCGCTCGGCATCGATGAGAATGTTGTGAGCGATGCCGAACAACCACGCGGCGAAACGGTTGCGGTGATTATACTTCGGCAAACTGCGCCATACGCGCAGCAGAACTTCCTGGAACAGATCTTCGGCAAACGCGCGGTCATTGCAATAGCGTACCAGATAACTCATCAACCGTGTGCGATACGGCCTGATCAGCTTTTCAAACGCGACACCGTCTCCATCCCGGCAGCGCTGGATCAATTTTTCTTCGATGTTGTCATCAGTTCTGTCCATATTCACCTGGGTTAACGAAGACACTGTGCGTTTATTGTATCGCTTTGTTTTTTGTCTGAGAACCGGGCTGACTGCAGGTGTAAGACTCAGTCTCATCCTGCCGGCCCAACATCTCGTAACAGGTTCAAACCGTACCGTCCGGCGATGTTTGCTGACCGATACGGGCAGTGCACTATGCGCTGCAACGGTGACAAAAATAATCCCCTGATTTTCGCATTTCGGATTTTATCCGGTAAAATAGTAATGAATTTCACTATGAACCACTTCATCAGAACCACCGGTATATTTTACTGGCGTGCGACATAAATTATGGTGTATATTCCCGGGCAAAAACAGATCAGACCGAACTGCCCACACCTTTATCTCGCAGCCAGGTTTTTTACGCGAAAAAAGATCTTTCAGTTGTCCCGAATTACCCTGTGAGAAGCATGGAATTTGTGAAAAAAACTGAGTAACCACGACGCAAGCCCAGCAACATGACGCACCCTTGAATCGGATCCCGGAAGGAAAAGTCCCCATGGAAGGCCGGATATCGCTCACTCTACGCGTTTTAACTATTCTCATCCTATCCCTCGGCAGCAGTCTGCTGCCTGCCCAGACACGAATCATGCCATTAGGCAACTCGATTACCGAAGGCACCGGCACGCCGGACATTACAGGTTACCGCAAGCCGCTGTGGGGCCTGATTTCCCAATACAACATCGATTTTGTCGGCAATGAAAACGCCGGCGACAATTCAGGATTTGACCAGGACCATGAAGGGCATCCGGGCAAGACCGCGGCGTTTATCCGCGACAATCTGCAGGGCTGGCTCGAGCAGCAATCACCAGATTTCGTGCTCTTTCACATCGGTACAAACGATATCTCCAACAACCGCCCCACCCAAACGATCATCAGCGATATCGAAGCCAGTCTGGATATCATCTGGAATTATCGTTTTGATACACGCGTCTTCCTGTGCGCGATCGTGCCTCGCAAAGACGGCAAAGATGCGCAAACCCGTGCTCTCAACGATGAAATCTGGAAGCTGGTGTTGCGCCGCCGCGATCAAAACGGCAACCTCATTCATTTCGTCAATCAGTACGAGGCAATCACCGGGGACCCGAATTGGCAGAACAATCTGATGTGGGATTCACTCCATCCGAATGAAGCCGGCTACCAGCTCATGGCAGAAAAGTTCGAATCTGTTCTGGTGCGATTTCTCGACCCGGCGACCCCCGTGGAGCTGGTCAGTTTTTCAGCTTTTGCCGAACGGGACGCAGTCACCCTGCAATGGCGTACGGACAGCGAGACCAACAACTATGGATTTTATATTGAGCACAGCCGAGACGGAGAATTTTTTGCGGATGCCGGCTTCCTGCGCGGTTTCGGAACGACACTGGAAGCACACGAATACGAATTCATACATCGGGTGAACCAGCCGGGGGAACATTATTATCGCCTGCGCCAGGTGGATACTGATGGCACAACCTCATTCAGCAAGACGATCGCTGTCACCGTACCGCTTCCGGCAACCCTGGCCCTGCAACAGAATTATCCCAATCCGGTTCGTCCGGGAAGCGGCACGACCATCAGCTATGAGCTCGATACAGCTCAGGATATCCGGTTGTTCGTCATCGACCTGTTAGGCCGCCGGGTTGCAACTATTGAGCAGGGTTATCAGACCGCAGGCTTCCATAGCCTGCGCTGGAACGGCCGCAGTGATGACGGCATGCCTGTGAGCAGTGGCAGTTATTTCATCGTGCTCGAAAACAGTGCCACGCGCGAGGTACGGCCAATGCAGATCATCCGTTAATGGGAAAACTCCCAAAATCTGAAAACCCCGACGTATTTTTGTTTCAGCCGCCCATCCTCATGCGGGACATATTGGGGGCGTCGGGTTGGCACTGCCTTTCAATCATACCGGCACTGCGCACCCGATACCGGTTTGCTGCCCTATTTCCGGGATACCCGGAGCGATCCCACCTGCACAACGGGTTATCTATTTAACTCAGCAAACCGGGCCTGATGCAGATAGCAATGCCCGGCATTCCAGCCCAAGCGATGCGACGTGTGGGGATTCTCCTCGGTTTGGGGGCATGCGGTATCTCGTTCACGAGAGAGTGATATCGTTGTCCCGATAAGATGAAAAATGCAGACACTTCATACATCACGGCAGGAATTATTGCTGTAAATCAGTCGTTTTTCTCGCCCCCAAATTCCGCAAAAAAATAACAGCTTGTTCTCTGCGTCTCCACTTGAAATACGGTATGTTTAGTAGTCCAGGGGTCTGGGTATCCACTTAACTCAGTACGGTCGCATCTTTTCAAGCAGACTGCCTGACAATAGCACGAGCCTGCACCTGAACCGTCATTCCGGATTCTCGCAGAGGAAGACCGGGACATCCCGGACTCAGGCAAGATGCCGAAAAGATGAGATTCCGGCACCGTGCCTCGCCTGGTCGGAATGACAGATGTCGATAATTGCAGCAGGCCCCGTCAGCTGAGCTAACTGGATACGCTGAGTCCCGGGGATTCACGATATACGAACACCCATTTGCCAAAATCGATGGCACGCAAAAGTGAATTTTGCGACAATCGCTATCCACAGAAAAGATTTATCCCTTCGTACCACAGCTAATCCAAATTTTCAGGCAAAGGACGGCAGTTTTTATCTCGATTTCAGTTCTCGCCCGGGAGGGAAACCGGCGCAGTACTGGGTGTCCCAGTTATGAGGAGGCTTCTATGCATCATCGCTTTGCTATCGTCCTTTTTGCCTGCCTGCACTTTTTTGCAGCGGCATCTCTTTTCGCACAACTGGAAAAAGGACCCTACATCCAGAACGTGTCGGAAAATTCGGCAACAGTGGTATGGTACACAACCGGCGCTACGCCGGGGACATTCAAATATGGCCCATCTCCCTCGAACCTGAACACGACCGTGACAACCGCGTCAGATGATGTGCACACTGTGGTCCTGTCAGGATTATCTCCTGATACGCGATACTACTATTCCGTAGGAAACGGCTCCACCGTGTACGCATCGGGGGATGCCTACTATTTCGAAACCTATCCGGTGCCGGCTACTTCCACGTCATTTCGCTTTACTGCATTCGGCGACTGCGGTACAGGTGATCAGTATCAATACGATACGGCGGAGCAACTCGAGCTCCTGTCACCGCGGTCAGCCCTGCACCTGCTCCCCGGTGATATCGTTTACAACAACGGCGGCCGT
>DRLW01000312.1 GCA_011375275.1 Bacteroidota bacterium | reverse complement strand
TTTCAGCACTTGCTTGCTATCTGGGGATTCCGTCACTTCGCTCCGGTCGCTCCGGTCGGCATGACGAAGCAGGACGTACTTATTTCTGTTTCAGAGTAGCGTAAACTCCTCAAAAGAGTCTGGTTGAGATTTTGCGCAGGGATATGCAGGGCAGGAGAGAGTGAAAGAGAAGGCCTAAAAATACGAAACCGGATGCCAGCTCTTCGGGGTTAGGGGGAGTTACCGATAGAACCAACGCACCCGGTTTCTTTTTTCAACTTCAGGGTAATTACGCGAGACTGTTGACGTAGCGCGTAATCTTAGACTTTTTGTTTGCAGCGTTATTCTTGTGGATGATACCCTTAGCTGCCAGCTTGTCGAGATAGCCGCTGACCATGGGCAATAATGCTTGTGCTTCTTCTTTATTCGTCGTTTGTCTGATCTTCTTCAGATATGTTCGCATCGTCGATCTGTAATGACGATTACGCATATTTTGCATGCGGCTTTTCTTGATCCGCTTTATCGCCGATTTATGGTGAGCCATAGTCCTGTTTCTGTGAAAGTGCTGTAAAAAATCGTTCCGTTTGATGGCGCTAAAGATATAAAACCAAACACTAATTGTCAAGAAAAAATATCGCTTTTTTGTCGCGAGACAAACTTTTTTCTCAAAATTACTGTTTGCATTGACTGCCTGTTTTGAATAGCTTATAGGAACGAGTCTCTGCGTATCCAGTTTACTCAGTCAACCGGGCCCGGCTCAGCTACCGGCATGTGTCATTCCGGCCAGGCGTAGCGCCGCTCCGGAATCTCATCTTTTCAGGCACGTGCCTGAGTCCGGGAGATTCCGGTCTCCCCCTGTGGGGAAACCGGAATGATGGTTCGGGGGTCGATACGTGCTGTTGTCGCGCGGTCTGGCTGAAAAGATGCGACCGCGCTGAGTTAAGTGGATAACCAGAGAAAGTCAGGCTTAACGGCATTTTTATCTGACCGTTACGAGGCTACACCCATCCGAAAGAATTTTTCATTGCGCAAAGCACCGACCTGTGCACAGGTCGGGACAGATATGGAGCAGTATTAGCACAGGAGATCAGCATGGCACTAAAACTACCAGAAACAGCATCCCTCGGATACACACCAACCCCTGTTGAGTTGCTCAGCCGGCTGAGCAAGCGCCTGGAGGGCCCGGATATCTACATCAAACGGGATGATCTCACCGGCGTCGGTTTGACGGGAAATAAAGTACGAAAACTGGCTTTTCTCATTCACGATGCGGTGCAGAAAAACGCTGATGTGCTCATCACCTGCGGGGGAGTACAGTCTAATCATGCCCGGGCCACAGCCGTTGCAGCTGCTCGTTTTGGTCTGCGATCACATCTGTTTTTGCGCAAGAATGGCGAGTCCACTATCGACGGCAATTTTTTTCTCGACAAGATGGTCGGTGCTGAAATAACTTTTGTCAATCAGCAGGAGTATGATCGAATCGATGAGGTGATGCACGACCTCGCGGCCGAACTCGCTGAAAAAGGTCAGAACGCCTATGTCATCCCCGAAGGTGGCTCCAATGCCCTCGGTGCTCTCGGATATATCCGGGCTGCTGAAGAAATCGCTGCCTGGTCTCGCCGGGAAAAGCTGCGCTTCGATGCCATTGTTTGTGCCGTAGGCTCCGGCGGTACCTATGCCGGACTTCTCGCCGGTAAGTATCTCTGTGATCTCCCGGCACGTATCCTCGGCATAAACGTTTGTCATGACGCTGTTTACTTCCGGCGCAAAATCAGCTCCCTGCTCGATGGAATACGCACAACTTATCTGCCTGATCTCAAAACCGACGATAGAGAAATCAGAATCATCGATGGCTTCGTTGGCAAAGGTTACGGCCTCAGCCGGCAGGAAGAAATCGACATCATCAAACTCACCGCAGAGCAAGAGGGAATCCTGCTCGATCCTGTCTATACCGGCAAAGCCATGCTCGGACTTCAGGAGTTGATTCGGCGTGGTGAGATCGCTGAAGATGAAAAGGTGTTGTTTCTGCACTCAGGTGGGATTTTTGGTCTGTTCCCGAAACGTGGGCTCTTTTACTGAGCTCATCGATGGCGGAACGAAGTTGATAAATGTGTTGAGCAGATCGAGCTCCTCTTCTTTGACGACAAGGTGGCACAGCAGCAAATCCCGGATAGAGATGATTCCGATCAGCTCGCCTTCCGCGACAACAGGCAGATGACGAATGCCGTGCAGCCGCATTTTTTTCAGGCATTCATCGCACGTGTCTGCATAGTTCGCTATGACCAGCTCCTTTGTCATCACCTCTCCGACCGTCATCCCTGTTATCTTTTCGATCGTCTGTTCATCGGCGTCTTTGCACTGCGAGACCACCTTTGTCAGCAAATCCCGCTCAGAAAAGATGCCGACTAACTCACCATCCTTGACAACAGGTACGGCACCGATACCGCGTTCTTTCATCAACTCGACGACATCCAGGATTTTCGTGCCGGGTTCAGCGGTTAGGACTTGTTGATCTTTGACCAGATCACCAATACTTTTCATGGCCATCCTCCATCATGATTTTTTGTGAGGGAACGGTTTTGATAGTTTATCCTGCTTTGCACCTCAAAGGCTGGATGTCTGAGAATTTTCTTGGGTATTCCGGTCGAAACGATGCGTCGTGCCGGAATCCCTCCGACTTTCGGGCACGAAAAATCGTGCACTGCGAACGTATCGTCACATCGCACTTGCATTCCCCCATAACTGCAACTACAGCAGCTATTGCTACTCTGGTTATCCACTTAACTCAGCAGGGTTGCATCTTTTCAACCCGCCCGTCTGCGTACTGCACTCGCCTGCATTAGAACCATCATTCAAGTTTCTCCGCAGGGTAAGACCGGTATCCCCCGGACTGA